>CAJUSJ010000047.1 GCA_910588865.1 uncultured Lachnospiraceae bacterium | reverse complement strand
TAACATATGTAACCCAAAATATCAAAATTAATTTATTTAAGTCGTTTACTATAACATCAGCCTGCTTGTAACAAGCTAATTATAGTTACATACCCATTTGAGTCAACCTGGTCTACGCGTGCACGAATATATCCTTCTGTAGTGCCCTCAATAGAACCTGAACGGGCAAAGTACTCTTCTAATGTGCATGTATAATGTTGCAAATGCATTCTAGATGAATCTGTATGATCATAATATTTCACCACTACATCCTTATTTATGTATATAGGCCCTACATAAGCTGTGACTGTATCATAATCAAATAAGTCATCATGAACAATATATCTTCCATCAGACAATCTTTCTATCTCCCCACCTGTTCTGTTATAATAAGAAGATTTTCTCGCCTCTTTCTCCGTATCATAAACTTTATATTTATCTAACTCTATATTATTTAATTCATAATAACTACCACAATCCGACAAATCTGCCCCATAACCCAAAAGTAGAAAAATACTTTTATCTCCAAGATAATCTGGTGCACCACCATAAAACAAAGGATCCGACAAAAGCTGATAATACGGAGCCTCCGGCTTTGGATTCTCAATCCACGCTCCGTCTGCCCCTACCTGATACCCATCAGGAGTAACAGTATTTTCAAGCATATAACCGTCTGCCCCAAAGTAGTAATGCTTCCCCCCTATCTCCTGCCATTGACTGGCCGGATATCCTCCATCTTCATTCTCATACCACCAGCGTCCGTTGCTTTGTCTCCATTCTCCGGCAAATACCGGTATTACCGATAACATAGAAATTACCATTGTTGCCAAAAACACTTTCATCTTTTTCATAACTTTCCTCTCCTCTTTGTCAAAAAATATCATATTTTCGTCACTCCTTCCAGCTAAGTCGGCGCAGATCACCCATGGCAGTCATTTTCTCAAACCCATTTTGTCTTAAGGCCTCATAAAGCACCACCGACACCGCGTTGGACAGATTCAGGGACCTTATGTCGCCCCACATGGGAATCCGCACGCAGGTGTCCTGGTATTCCACAAGAAGCTCCTCCGGTATCCCGGCACTTTCCTTGCCGAACATGAGATAGCAGTCCGGCTCATAGGAGACCTCCGCGTAGACCTTCCGGGCCTTGGTGGTGGCCATGTAGATCCTTGCCCCCGGATTCCTCTCCAGAAAATCTTCAAAATTGCAGTACACCATCACATCCACTTTGTCCCAGTAATCCAGCCCAGCCCTCTTAATAGCTCTCTCATTAAGTTTAAATCCCAATGGTTCTATTAAATGGAGCCTTGTGTTGGTAGCCACACAGGTTCTTCCGATATTGCCGGTATTTGCCGGCATCTCTGGTTCCAACAGTACAATATTCATCCTCTATACCTTTCCATCCAGCCGTTTGACAAACCTCTCCATCCGCCCCAGAGCCTCTTTCAGGCTCTTTAAGGAATATGCGTAAGAAACCCGCAAAAAGCCCTCTCCACAGGCTCCGAACGCGGTTCCAGGCACCACGGCCACTTTCTCTTCCCGCAAAAACCGGTTAGCGAACTCGTCCGATGTCATGCCAAACCTTTTGATACTGGGAAACGCGTAAAACGCCCCATTGGGCTCAAAGCACTCCAGCTCCATCTCTTTAAACGCGTGAAGCACATACCGCCGTCTCTGGTCATAAGATTCCCTCATCATGGCCACATCCCCATCCCCGTTCCGCAATGCCGAAACCGCCGCGTACTGGCTGGTGGTAGGCGCGCACATGATGGCGAACTGGTGGATCTTCAACATCTGTTCCAGGATAATATGGGGTGCCGCCGCATAGCCCAGCCGCCACCCTGTCATGGCATAAGATTTGGAAAATCCGTTGATGAGTACGGTTCTCTCCTTCATGTCAGGCAGAGATACAATGGAGACATGGCGCTCTGAACCATAAGTCAGCTCACTGTAGATCTCATCAGAAATCACAAACAGGTCGTGCTCTAAGACCACCTCTCTTATGGCCTCCAGATCTTCCCTTCTCATGACCGCCCCCGTAGGGTTGTTGGGAAACGGAAGGATCAGGATCTTGGTCTTGTCCGTGATCTTTTCCCTAAGCTTCTCCTGGGTCAGCCGGAACTGATCCTTCTCCTCCAGTTCCACGATCACCGGCGTCCCTCCTGCCAGCACCGCGCAGGGCACGTAGGACACATAGCTGGGCTGAGGGATCAGCACCTCATCCCCTGGGTTCAGCATGGCCCTCAAAGCGATGTCTATGGCCTCACTGCCGCCTACGGTAACCATGATCTCCTTTGCCGGGTCGTAAACCCTGCCGCAGGAACGGTCCAGATATCTGCTGATCTCTTCTTTCAGTTCCTTCAGCCCCGCGTTGGAGGTATAAAAAGTCCTCCCCTTCTCCAGAGAGTAAATCCCTTCCTCCCGGATATGCCAGGGAGTGTCAAAATCAGGCTCGCCCACGCCCAGGGAGATAGCGTCCTTCATCTCGCTGACAATGTCAAAAAATTTTCGGATTCCCGAGGGCTCGATGGTGACAATGGTGTCTGATAACGGATTTCTCATGGTGTGATCAACATCCTTTCATCGTGAACTTCCTGTACCAGCACGGTACCGTGGTCCTTGTACTTTTTCAGCACAAAATGGGTTGCCGTGCTGAGTACGGAATCCAAAGTGGAAAGCTTCTCCGACACAAACAACGCCACCTGGCGCATGGTTTTTCCCTCAATGAACACAGTAAAATCATAGGCCCCTGACATCAGGTACACCGCGTTCACCTCGCTGTACTGGTAGATCCTCTCCGCGATCTTGTCAAATCCCATGCCCCTCTGGGGAGTCACCTTCACCTCTATAAGGGCCATGACCTTCTCATCGCTGGTATTGTCCCAGTTGATCAGGGTGTGATATCCGCAGATAATGTGTTCCTTCTCCATGTCCGCGATCTCATTGGCCACCGCCGCCTCGCTCTCTCCCAGCAAAATAGCAAGATCCCTGATGTCAATCCTGCTGTTCTTTTCTATAACCGCCAAAATCTTCTCTCTCATGATTTCCTCCATTTTCTCATGTATTCAGCAAAAACTCCCAGGCTCCATACAACAGGCTCCTAAGTGGCTGTAAGCGGGAACTCCTTTGCCAGTATCTTATAGAGCTCATCCTCTCTCGGCCGCTCCAAATATCCCCTGACCTGGCTGTAGCGGATCTCTCTCCTGATGCCCTGGCTGACCATGCCGATGACCGCTGACGGGATCCCCGCCTCACAAAGACGCCTCACCAGATGGCCGCCGTTTTCCGCTGCCGCGATGACACAGTTTTTGCTGTAAAGACGGTAGGGGTTCAGATCATATCTCTCGCACACCTCAATGGTCTCCTGTTTCACAGGGATCTGGTGGAGATGGATCTCAAACCCCAGCATATACGCTCCCGACAGATTCCAAAGGGCGGTAAGAATACCGCCCTCGCTGACTTCTTCCCACTCCAAAGCCCCGTACTTGCGCCAGGGCGGAGACTTGTGGTCCATGGTAAAACAATCTTCCTCCTGAATCCGTCTTATGTAATCCCGGGAAAACCAGCCGAGAAGCTCTTCTTCCCTGGCCCTGGCTATGAGCCTGGCTCCCTCCCGGCCCGCGAAACCTGCCGCGACCAGATCATTGCCCGGCATCATAACCCCTCTGGGTTCTCTCTCTATAAGCCGCATATCTTCTGCCCCTTTCTGCCTGTCTTCACGCCGGGAATGGGAAATGGATTTCAGAACCAGAAGACACTGTGCCTGGGAACAGATCAATCTCTGCCTCCGTCTCCTGGTCTGTATCCTGCCGCTTTCACGGAAACTTCTTTCTCACCCACCTTGACGGCCTTTTGTCAGGCTCCGGCCGCGCTCAGACTCCAGGTGACGGCTGAGGTTCCGCCGGGGCTGCCGGGGCCTGAACCTCCGTCTGACCTTCTGCCGCTCCTCCCTGAGCCGGAGCCTGGGGCGCTGCCTGACCTTCCGCCGCTCCTGTCTGAGCCGGAACCGGGGGCGCTGTCTGACCTTCCGCCGCTCCTCCCTGGGATGGAGCCGGGGGCGCAGTCTGACCTTCTGACGGCCCTTCTGGAGCCGGAGTTTCTGTCTGGCCTCCCGGCGTCCCCTGAGCCGGAGCTTCTGTCTGACCCGGGGCCCCTTCTCCCTGATCCGGGGTCTGTGGCACCGTCTGGTCTCCTCCCTCCCCGGGGGCCGGAGTCTCCTGGCCTGCCTCTCCCTGGGCTGGCGGTATATCCGTAGGCTGAACCGCCGGAGCTGCCGGCCCTACCCTGTACACAGCCTTTGACGCGTTATAGGTATCCGTATGGAGAAGAGTCCTCTCTGTCTCCACTCCGTCTATATAAACACATTTCCACAGCCTGGATTTCAGTCCCCTGTGGGACGACTGCACCCTTACCCTGGCTCCCGGGGCAAGGGATGGATCCACCTGGGTAATAGGTTCCCCCGGATCCTGGACGCTCAGTGTCTCGGACTGGAACTTGATTGTGCGGTTAGCCGGCCTGGTCTCTTTCCCGTAGATGGTAAAGGTCAGGGTCCGCCCGCTGGTCCCTCCCTCCACATAGATGGGAGTGTCATAGGGGTTGGTGATCTTGATATCCTTGTAAGTTCCCGCGATGGCCGCGTCATTGGACGGCGGCACATAGCTGACCACCATGGAGTGGTTCTGCCTCTGGGTGATCTCCATCTCCGCGTACAGAGCCGCGTTGTAGAGAGTAGTGGCGATCTGGCACACGCCGCCCCCTATACTGTCCACCACCTGACCGTTTTCATAGGCCGCGGCTGACGCGTACCCATTGGCCCTGGTAAATGGCTGCATGCACTCATACCCGGACAGAGTCTCCCCCGGCATCAGCACATGGCCGTTGATCTTGGCGGCCCCCACCTTTAAATTGGTGGATCTTGCCTGGCCGCTGGTGCTGAAATCCGTGGAAAAGGTCCCCAGCACATCCTGGATCTGAGACAGCATCTCCGTGGTTCTTGCCGGTTCCGTCACCGTCACCGCGGCCTTCACTGTCACAGGCTGGCTTAAATCTCCCTCCAGGGCCGAGAAGATGGCCTCCCCTGTGGCCTGAGCATCCACTGTCAGACCGGTCTGGGATGGTGTCACCACAAACTGGCCGTTCTCCCTGGTAATAGAAGCATCCTGAGCTTCCCTGATCAAAGGAGCGCACCAGTTCTCCACTAAACTGACCACTTCCTCTTTGTCCGCCGCCATATCTAACGGTATATTCACCGGATCACGGCTTAAGTCTTTCTGCTTCATGTATCTCTGAACAATGTTGCCTGTCTCGTACTCTTCTATGGATTCTTCCACTACATCCGGGTTATTCCATGTAAATCCCAGACCCTCCACCGTGGTCTCCAGCAGCGTGCCGTCAACATCCAATATCACTGTCTGCGCGGATATGTCTGCCGCGTAATCCTCAATCTTCTGTCTCGCCTCTTCTGTATCCAGTCCACCAATAGACTGGCCGCCCACAGAAAGCCCGTCCGGCACCACCTCTGCCCACCCGGTCAGAGGTGGTGCCATGGCAAGGCTGATCCACGCGGCCGCCAGACTTGCCGTCAATATCCGATTCTTCATATTCTCTCCTCAAACCGCCTGCCGGTATATCCTCAGTATGTCAGGGCACTGAGAACCATGGGCGCCACCATGGCCAGCACCAGCAGGATCACAATGATGGAAGACACGATCTTCCTGTTCTTTTTATTATTGAAATCAAACATCATTCTCGTTCACCTCTTTATTATTCTTCCGTACTGTGAGATGATTTTATCCGTCATCCTGGAAACTTCGTTCCTGGTCATATAGTCGATCTGCACAGCCAGATTTATTTTATGATATTTTAGTAAATCCCGCAAGACTTCTTTTTGCCTTTTTGTGGCGGGCCGCTCTTTTTTTATCTTGTAAATCAATGGCTTGGGGGAAAACGCTTCCGGGTCTTCCTGAAAATGCCTGTTTTTCAGCTCCTCAAAAAGCCTGTGGGCACTGTAGGCATCCCCCAGGGCCCGGTGGGCTTTCCCCTGAACCACACCGTAATAAGCGCAGGCCGCTGTCAGATTCTTCTTCTCCTCCGCGGGCATGAATTTCCGACACAGGGCCAGAGTGTCCACACCGTCTCTTTCAAACTCAATCCCGGAATTTACCGCGGCCCGTTTCAGGAAACTGTAGTCAAAAAGGATCCTGTGTCCCAAGAGGGGCAGTCCCCGGCAAAAGCTCTCCCAGTCCTCCACCACCTCCTCAATCCCAGGCCCACCAGCCACCATCTCGTCGCTGATCCCTGTCAGTTCCTGAATCAGCGGCGTCAGGGCTTGCCTTGGATCAATAAACCCCCGTTTTTCCTGACACACTTTTCCCTCCAACACCTTTATTGCCCCGATCTCAATGATCTTATCCCGCTTGGGATCAAGGCCTGTTGTCTCTATATCAATGGCCACATAGTTGTCCAATCTGTCTGTCCTATCTCTACCCATTACCCAGTCGTCCAACCTCCACAGCCTTGGCATTATGGCTCAGGGGATCCCGGTTCCTGTAGTCAAACAGCACCAGCCGTCCGTCCCTCATGGCCTCCACATGGGCCATTTTGCTCATCTGCCTGTTATCGTAGCCATCATATCCTTTAAGATACCGGGGATCTTTGTATTCCTCCATAAAAAAATCCCGGATCCATGTTTTGTACCTGCTCTGATCCCGGGCAAAGCCAGGACGGCTCTTTATATTTTCCCGCAGGTACAGATCAACCATGAGAAGGTCCCGATAGGTTTCCCTCCTGTCCGGATCCTGCTGCCCCAGGAAATCCCAGAGAATCTCATACCTGGCCAGACGGCTGTGGTTTAGCTCCATAAGGCCTTGCTCTCCATAGTAATCCCCAAGAGCCCGAAACATTTCATAAGGCGACTGCCACCCCTTTTCCATTTCCCTCAATGTAAAACGGAACTGGCCGCTGTTGTAGTACACCTCTGTCATCTCCTCCACGGCTTTCAGCTCAAGAATCTGCCCATAGTCAAGCCATTTTGTGGACAGCACCTCATAGGGGGGCTCCTGGTGGAAATTCAGCCCATACTCCTCTGCCATCTCCGCCATGTGAGAGCCCTTCAGCACTTTCAGAAAACCCAGCTGAAGCTGATCCGGCCTCATGCGGTATACCCGGTCAAAGGAGAGCCGGAAGCTGTCCATATCCTCAAAGGGCAGCCCCGCGATCAGATCCAGGTGCTGATGGATATTGCCGTATTCCCGGATTTTTCCCACGGTTTGCTCCAGGCGCTCAAGATCCATGATCCTTCGGATTTCCCGGACAGCGGCCGGATTGGCGGTCTGAACCCCGATCTCCAGCTGGATAAGCCCGGGCCTCATCTGTCTCATAATGTCCAGCTGTTTATCATTTATCAGGTCCGCGGATATCTCAAAATGAAAATTTGTCACCCCGTTGTCGTGGTCCAGAATGTATTTCCATATCTCCAGACAATGTTCCTTGTCACAGTTGAACGTCCGGTCCACAAACTTCACCTGCCGCGCCCGGTTTTTCAGAAAAAAATCCAGCTCCCTCTTCACCAGGGGCAGACCGCGGAAACGGACCGTCTTTTCTATGGAGGACAGGCAGTAACTGCAGGAATAGGGACATCCCCTGCTGCTCTCATAATAGAGGATCCTGTTCTCCATGCCCCTTAAATCTTTGTAGGGAAACGGAATCTGATCCATGGGCAGAAGAGGGCGCTTCTGAGTAGTCTTGATCTCCCCGGAGACTGCCCGGAAGGCGATGCCCTGTATCCGCGCCATGATCCCCTCATTTTCCAACGTTTTCCCTGCCTCTTCACCTTTCTCCGGGGACAGCCCTGCCCGGCCATAATACTGTATCAGCTCCAGGAAGGTCTCCTCCCCCTCTCCCAGCATCACCCCCGCTGCCGCCGGTTCCTCTTCAAGGATCTTCTCCCCGTCATAAGACACCTCCGGCCCTCCCAGCCAGATCACGGTCTCCGGCAGCACCTTTGCCAGATTCCGGACCAGCTGCCTGACATACTGAATATTCCAGATATAGCAGGAAAATCCCACAAAATCCGGTTTTCTCTTATAAATATCCCGCAGTATCCTGTCCATCTGGTGGTTGATGGTGTACTCGCCGATCTCAACAGGGCATCTCTGCCGCTCCTCAAAAGACCGTCCCCTGTCCGCATAGGCTTTCAAACTGTACACGCCCAGATTGGAGTGGATATATTTGGCATTGATGGCTGCCAGCAAAATCTTCATCTTCTCAGCTCCTGACTTTTAACCCCGTCGGGGCCTGTGTGCAATAAAAGACCCCTCTCTCTCGAAAAGGAGTCCTTATCACCTGTTCTTACCTTACTTTTTTGACAGAAACCATCCAGTCATAAATTCCATAACCCCCGGCTCCCATTTTACTCTCCGCCCTGTCGGCGGCTCTCCCGTGGTTCGCCCCTTCCATCACTTCCACCCAGGCCTGACCGCCTGCTGTCGTGATATCGTCGGCCACGGTTTTGGCCAGATTCCTGGCCGAGGTCTCATCTTCCACAAAGAACCAGGCAGGGGTGGTTTTTACCTGTTCTCCCCATCCTTTTTCCCATTTTGCCATGGGGCTATTCTCATGGAAGGGAACGATCCCCACACAGCAGGAAAAAACCTCCGGATAGGCGGCGGCTATGCGGATGGCTGAATCCGCCCCCATGCTCATCCCCATGACGCTCACCCTGTCCCGGTCAATTTTGTACGTGGTTACCACCGACTCGATCAATTCCATGACCGATTCCTGGATCCCCATCCACATGCCCTTGTCCCCGCGGTCCAACTCCGGCGGCAAAAGGGGAGCAAGGATAAAGGCGTTGCTTCTTTTGTCCGCTTCCTTTCTAAGCTCCTGGAGATCTTTTGTCAGATCAGTCAGATCGTCTCCCAGGTTATGACCGTGGAGATATACGATCAGAGCCATATTATCCCCAGGGTTGGCAGGAGAATACAAAACATACCCAAACCGGCTCAGCTGGCTTGTCTGCGTATAGTTCCGGGTGAGCCGGGGAGCCGTCACCTGCCCTGTGCCGGACTGGGGGCTCTGGACAGACTGGGTCTGAACCACCCCATCCACCACCCAGGCCCCCTGTTCATTGACCGTGTAGCCGTCAGGGGTAGTGGTTCCCGACAACACCGTGCCGTCGTCCTGGACATAATAGCACTCGCTTACATTGTCATTGTTCTGATCCATCCACTGCCAGCCCGCGGCACAGACCGGAGTAACCGTCATTGCTGTCATAAGTCCCGCGGACACCAAAAGCCTTTTCCATTGTCTCATATCTTATCCTCCTTGTTTTGTACCGGCACGGGGCGCTAACACCACCTGCCAGATAGGTCGGAAGGCATCCTAAAAATACCGTGGGGTTGCCTTCTTTCTGTAACCGTTCTGTTCTATACATCTATTATAGAGTGACGGTCTCCTGCCGTCAACCGCTGATTCTGTCATAGCTGCTGTTCGCCCGCGTTCACAGCAGCCGGCAAACGCGCGAACCTACCTGGACAATAACCTGTCATACCTTCAGAACATGATACCCCGCCGCCTTGGTCAGCCTGTTCATGATAGCCTGTCCCAGACGCTCTCTGGAAAAGCTTTCCGAGTAAATCCGGTCTACCTTTAAGTCATCAAATTCCCTGAGCGCCTTAAACAGGTTGTGGGCAATGGTCTCCTCCCTGCTCCGTGTTCCCAGGCTGCGGATCACCGCTCCCCTGGGATAAAAGTCCCTGGTCTCGTCGGCGCAGAGGATCCCCACCTCCATTCCTTTTTCCAAATCCTCAAGAGCTTTCCGGGTGATGGCGCTCACTACCCGGTCTCCGGCCGGGTTCTGGTTCCCTTTTCCCTTCTCCTGAGGATCCTGCTGCCGATCCCGGACCTTTCCGCCCTCTGATTCCCGGCTGTCGTTGTCCCCCGATTCATCCGCCTCCACCAGAATCAGCTCCGCCGCAGGCGCGTAGTGGCGGTACTTCATTCCCGGGGCCTTAGGCTTTCTGTCCAATGTCACAGGTCCTGACACCGCCGGATCCACCTCCACATCCCCCACCGTCTCCCGGAGCATCTCCAGAGTGATGGCTCCCGGACGCAGCAGCATTGGCACAGGGCCTGTAACATCCACGATGGTGGATTCCAGGCCAATGCCCACCGGGCCTCCGTCCAGTATCATGTCGACCCGGCCATTCATATCCTCATACACATGCCCTGCCTCTGTGGGGCTGGGCCTGCCTGACGTGTTGGCGCTGGGAGCCGCCACAGGAACTTCCGCCAGCCGGATCAGAGCCCTGGCCACCGGATCTGAAGGCATCCGCACAGCCACAGTATCCAGCCCCCCGGTAGTTCCGTAAGGCACCCTGTCGCTCTTTGGGAAGACCAGGGTCAGGGGACCTGGCCAGTAGGCCTCCATGAGCCTCCTCCCCGCCTCCGGTATCTCACTCACAAGAGGTTCCAGTTCACTGCATTGGGCTATGTGGGCGATCAGCGGATTGTCCGACGGCCTGCCTTTGGCCTCGTATATTTTTTTGGCCGCCTCTTCGTCCAGCGCGTTGGCTCCCAGACCGTACACCGTCTCTGTGGGAAACGCCACCAGCCCGCCCTTCCTTATAATATGGGCAGCTTCCAGAAGATCCTCGTCTCTTACATTTTCTTTATCCACTGCCACGATCTCAGTCTCCATAATCTGTCCTTTCTTACTATAAAAGTCCCATCGCCGTCTATTTCATGTTTTTTATCATACCACAGACTGCCCTCCCATTGCAACCGCAGGCATCCCCTCTGTCCGCTATCTCTTTATTTCCCCGAAAGCTTAACCGTTCTTTTTTTCTGTCTCCCCAATATACTTTAACCAAGACCTTTTTCGGAGGCAGACCTGTGAATATTAAAAAAGACTCCCTCCTACCCGGCGTTCGGCTTCTCATGACCGCCCTTCTCCTGTTTCTAATCTATCATCTGGCCCGGCAGGCCGCCATGCTCACCTCTGACGCCTCAGCCCCGGCCGCCCTCCTGTCATCCCCTGTTGTGGTGGTTGACAGCGGTCATGGAGGGAGGCTTTACAGACGGAAATGTGGTAAATGCAGATGGGGGCCGGATTCTGATTCAGGAGGAGATTCATATTCCGGAAATTCTTGGAATACGCTGTTAGAAAACTCAGTAAGCAGGTCAATATGACAAACCAGGTTAAGGTTGGAAAGCAGGAAACAGAGGGGCGGGCCATTATCCGCGGTTATCAGTCAAGGTTTTCATGTATGGAAGCAGTGGAACGTCTGGTTCAGATTCATAGTGCTGCCAGGGAGGAATCCGATGGAAAAGAAAAAAGCCAGATTCCATCTACATAATTCCAAATATGACGATAAATGGAACGTGGGAATTTACGTCAGGCTGTCCGATGAAGACAGGGATAAAAAAAAGAAAACGGATTTAAGCCAGAGTATCCAAAACCAGACCGATTATTGCAGGGCTTTTATCGAAATCCTCAACGGACAGACAGAGGAAGAGCCTGAACTTGCGGAATATAAAGTTTACTGTGATGATGACCGCACAGGGATGAATTTTGACCGGGGCGGGTTTCAAGAGATGATGCGTGATATAAAAGAGAACCGGATTGACTGCATTGTGGTAAAAAACCTGTCCCGTCTGGGCCGGTATGATACGGAGATGCAAAAATATCTGGAAAAAGAATTTGAGCAAAACGGCAGGGAAGTCCGGCTGATTGCTATTGGCGACAATTATGACAGCTTATATAAGGAGCCGGATATCGCGGACAGGTTCCGCCTGCTGATTAACCGGGAATACTCTGAGCAGCAGCACCGGAATATTAGTATTGGTATGCATTCCATGCAGAGGAAAGGCTTGTTTGTGGGGGCATTTGCCCCCTATGGTTATCAAAAAGACCCTGAAAATAAACACCATCTTATTGTTGACCCTACGGCTGCTCTTGTGGTAAGACGGATTTATGAGGAATATCTTAAAGGGATTTCTCCAAAGGAAATCGCGGCGGGGCTGACCAGAGATGGAATCGTGAATCCAGCGGTCTATAAGCGGCTTCATGGGTCAAATTTCAGGTGCAGTAAAAAAATTTCTGATGAAGAAGTTCATTGGCGCGGTGATGGGGTGAAAAAGATTCTAATGGATGAAATCTACACGGGAACACTGGTACAGCATAAGCAGGTGCAGAAAAAATTAACCGATGACAAGCCGACACAAGTTGCCAAAGACCAGTGGATTCGCTGTGAAGGTACACATGAAGCGATAATCTCCAGGGAGCGATGGAAGATTGCTCAGTCCATGATGAAAACGATTAAGCGGGATAGTACAAAAGAGGATGAGGTGACTATTTTTAAGGGGATTTTGAAGTGCGGAGACTGCCGCCATGCTATGCGGAAAAGGTGGGACTCTTATACACAGCTTAAAACCGGCGAAACGGCGAAGTACTTATATTATAACTGTGCGACTTTCCGTGATTACAGCCAGCATAAGAAGAATCTTGGAGAGAATGCTCCAAAGTGTACAAGCCATTATGTGTCAGATAAACTGCTTCGTAAGATTGTCATTGACGATTTGAATAAAATCATCCGTCAGGTAGAAAACTTAAGAGAACTGGCGGAGAAACATCAACGAACACCAAAGGCAGAGTGCCCTGGGGTTCAGCGTGAGATTGAGAACAAAAACAGGAGAATTCATCAGTACAGAGAGCGTTTAAAAAGTGCCAGACATTTGCTGTATGACGGAACAATCAGTAAAGAGGAGTATGACAGTGATAAGACAGCAATCCAGGCAGATATTGACAGTCTAAATAATGAAATCAAGCTGCTGAAGAAGTCCATTTCCAAGGTCAGAGATGTGCTTTCTAACCTGTGGGTAGAGAGGCTCTTGGAGAATGGAGTGATCACAGAACTTGATCGTATTACAGTAGTGGAGTTTATTGATAAGATTTATGTGTATGAAGATAAGCATATTGAAATTATCTATAAATTCAGCGGAGAGTTTGACGGGTTGTTTATCAAGTCTGTTTAAGTGTGATTACTGTATTTGGCGCAGACATACCATGATTATTTTGATCGCGCGAACCAGAACCTATAAGTCAAGGTTATTTGTGAAAGCGATACAGACGGAAATGACAGGGAGCAGATTTTTAGGTTGATTTCAATTCCGGGATATGCTAAAATTATTTTATACTGAGAATTGGCAGAAAGTGCCATTCAATACAAAATGCGGGATAAGGGAAAATCCGGCGGAAAGAGGGAAAGATGAAAAAGATATTAAAAAAAATCATTGCTTTAACAACAGCTCTGACGATGGTTTCGGCGATTACGGTAAGCGCGGCCTCGCCAATAAACACGGAAACGGATAGCGATCCTCTGAGTAAGATTAATGATATGTTTCCTGGTTTAACAGAGGATGAGAGCGGGCTCATTGCGGAACTGGGGTGGATACATTCCGAATTGGAGCAGCAAAACGGAAATTCCGCGGTGTCGTTTGATATGTTATCAGAATCCATTGGTGTAACTCCAGCCGATGTAACCGATGAATTATATGGTTATATATTCGCTGCCTATGGTGTGGCTTTTGCTGGCGCCAGCCGCGATTGGTGTGTTAGTATTGGGGCTGACCCGGCTAAACTGGATGCCCTGCTGATAAAGCTTGGAGTCAATGTCAGCGCTCCCGCCGCCGGCCAGACCGGGACCGCGCCTGTCTGGAAGCAGGACAACAACGGCTGGTGGATTGAGAATCCGGACGGTTCCTATCTGATGAACCAATGGTATCAGTCGCCTGAGAGCGGTTTATGGTATTACATGGGGGCTGACGGATATATGCTCACCAATACCACCACACCTGACGGATGCATGGTAAACGCGGACGGGGTTTGGGTTCAGTAACCCAGTTTAAATATAAATAAAATTTTTCAGAGCCATTGGCAGCAAAGTGCCGGTGGCTTTTTTTACTTTACAAGTGTTTTTTGGTCTGTTCCCGCCTCCCGGTCATGGCGGCTTCGACCCTGGCAAAATCGGCATTGACGGAAGCCTGGAAAAGGATATCAATTTACAGATTGCCAGGAAACTGAAGACCTATCTGGAAGCCTCTGGCGTCAAAGTCGTTATGACCAGGGATACTGACCAAGGGCTTTATGATGAAAAGGACAGCAATAAAAAATCAGCCGATATGTCCAACCGATGCCGACTGATCAACGACGCCTCCCCCACCCTCACCGTCAGCATACACCAGAACAGTTACCACGAGGAGCCGATTCACGGCGGTCAGGTGTTCTACTACAAGAATTCCGACCAGGGGAAAAAACTGGCTGAGATTATACAGAAGCGTTTCGACTACGTTCAGGGCGGGGAAAACAGCAGGGTCGCCAAGGCCAATGACAACTACTATCTACTCCTCCATGTCCGCTCACCCATCGTTATCGTGGAATGTGGATTTTTAAGTAATTCTGCTGATGCCGCCAACTTAAATTCCCCGGACTACCAGGACCGGCTGGCCTGGACCATCCATATGGGGATTATGGAGTATATCAATACCCGATAAATGGGGAAAACGAAATTTTTTCAGGGAATACTCCCCCCTTCCCGCTCTGTGTACCTAAACAGAGAAACAGAAGCATCTCCCGCCATAACTTTCTTGGGGGCGGCGCGTCCGCTGGCCGGGCGCGTGAAGGATTATGGCCTTCTCTTCTCATTGTAATCCACCACCGCGTCCTCCAGCAACTCATTCATATACATACAGAGGAGGCTGGTCCGGTCATACTCCTGCCACAGTTCATAGCCGCGGTCAGACTGGATCTCATCTCTTATCTCATAAAGTTTCCCCGCCACCGCCTGGACGTTGACCATGGCGTAGAGTTCCGCCATTCCCTGGATATCCTCCTGGCTAAGGCCTTTGCCCTGCAGTTCATTCACCGCTTCCTTGTAAAAAGATTCCTGAAGAAACTCATCCGCGTACCACTGGAAATCCTGAAGATTCCTGTCAGGATTATTCCTCAGTTCCGCCCACCCGGACACATCTGTTTTTTCTGTACTGTAAAAATAGTGATCCGGGCCAAAATACTGGAGAATGCCGTACTGACACGGAGATATAGACAAAGCTGAGGTAACGATTTCGTCAATCTCATATTCTTTTGAGGTCTTGTGATGCTGAACATGGAGATGACCGCTTAAGAACAGCTCCACCTCCCAGTCGTCCAGCAGCCTGCCCAGCTCCTCGTTATGCTCAATGGTACAGTCCTCCTCGTACACCCTGCTCTCATCTAAAAGATTGTGGTGTGCCACGGCAATGACCTGCCGCCCTTCCTCCCACGCCTTTTCCATCTCCTGGTCTATCCACTGGTAGGTGTCTGTCCGGATCATGCCTCCCACCTGGGCCCCATTTTCATACTGGCAGCTGTCCAGCATCAAAAGCCAGGTGCCGTCTGGCAGCTGGTATGTATAGCTGAGAGAGGCGGGATCCCTGCTGAGAGCCTCCCCGTAGCCGAAATCCTCATAGATTTTGGCAAATTGTTCCGGGCTTGTCCGCTCTGCCGGGATAGTCTGCCCCGCCTTAAAGGAGGCTGCCCGCGGATTGTTGATATCATGATTTCCCGGAATTACCACCACGCAAATCCCCGCCGCCTCCACCCGGGCAAGCTGCTGCGCTAAGGCCTCCTGGCTGGCCCGCTCCCCGCTGAGGGTCAGATCCCCCGCCAATATGAGAGCCTGGGGACGCCTGGCGATAACCTGATCCAAAAAAGCGTCCGTGATCTCCCATATGTATGAGACCATCTGTCCGTCCCGGTCATAAGCCATCTGCTCAAACGCGCTTCCAAAATCCGTCAGTTCCTTGGCCAGATAATGGATATCCGCGGCAATGACAATCTCCGGCTTCACGGTCAGTGTCTCCGTGGAAAGATCCGGAAGTTCCAGGGGCTCAATGGTAGTCTCCTCCCCCGGAAGCCACGGGGAAGTAGGGCCTGGCTCTGTCTCCACCTCTGTATTCTTCTCTATGATTATATCCGCTCCTGCCGCCTGGTCTCTGCTTCCGGGGGACAGCCGCGAACAGCCCCCGATCGCCGCGACTCCCGCGCACAGCCACAGCATCCATGTCTTTTTCATGCCATCGCCTCTGTCATTCATTTACCTTTACCACATCCCAGATAGAGGAAGGCTCGAACCCCAGTTTCCAGCAAGCCACCCCAGCCAGATCGTAGTCTCTGATCAGATCCATCTTCAGTTCCAGGGACTGGGCGTCCTCCAGCCAGATCCGTTTCAACCCCTCGTCGGTTTCCAGTTCCCCATAAGATTGTCCTGTATCCTCATCCCAGAACAACTCTACCTGTTTTTCCTCAACCCATGCGGCGGCTCCTTCCAGCCCCAGGGCCGAGGACGTGGTCTTATCGCCATTCTCTGTCCAGACCCTGGTGAAAAACGGCACAGCGTTGATCACCTTCTCCTTTGGCACCAGCTTTAAGGTATTCTCGATACCTGATTTTACAAAGGGATAGGAGGCCACGGAACCAGCCTCACCTCCCGCGAAATGCTCATCATATCCCATGATAATCACATAATCCACCACCCGTCCCTGTTCCGCCCGGTTGTAAAAAGCATTGTACCCTGCCGGAACATAATTGTCCACTGACAGGATCACCCCCTCATTGCGGCAGGACACGGAAAGCTCCCGGATAAACTGCACATAGTGAGGGCCGGCCTCTGGCTTAATGCTCTCAATGTCCAGATTAATCCCATCCAGGTTATAAGTCTTCACGTCCTCCATGAGCCTGGCGATAAGAGATTTTCTCACAGAGGTCTGAGCAAACAGGATCTCTGAATTCACGTTGTCTCCCATGTTAAAATTGTCCAGGGCAGCCCACACCTGAAGGCCCATGTCATGAGCCCTGTCCACATATTCCCGGCTGGCGTAGGAGTGATAATGTCCTTTGTTGTCTGTCAGGGCAAACCAGGTGGGCGCGATAACATTGACTCCCTTTGTGTTCTCCATCAGCTCCTCCATAACCTCATTGGCAGACTCGTGAGTCACCTGATGCCACACCAGGCACACTTTCTCGTCCATGGAAATGCTTGTGTACTCTGGAAGCTTCATGACGCAGGGATTCTCCTGTGGATCAATCCGGGCAATGGCCCGGCTCTTCACGTATCCGGTATGCCCATCCCCGGTGCGTACTTTGGACCACTGTTCTGACTGCTCCAGCACTACCAGTCCGGCCCCTTTCTCCACCTGGGTCAGAATCGGGCTTTTAATGTCCGCTTCCACCCGGACCGGGCTCCTCCGCCCCACAGTCCCGGCCAGTCTGGTCCCCCACCGGTTATCCAGATAGATCCTCTTGTGCTCCTGGTTCGTATAGCTTGCCATATCCACTGCCGTATAATTGTTGATCAGCCCCACGGACAGATAGACCTTGTCAGCATCCACCAAAAGCAGAGGGAGCCCGGTGCTTCCCATGGTCCGCTTATCCGCGTAGACAATGGTATCCGGCAAAGTGTACACCAGAAGCTTCTCCACATTATCCCAGTAAAACTTCTCATTAAGATTGTCATTGACCCAGTCTATAGGCAGGTAGGTCTGGTCATCCCTGGTGATCCCCTTTACCTTCTGCAGCTCCTCATTAAAAAAAATCGCCGTCTCCTCGCCTTCCACCCCCAGCACCTGGTTTAAGTCCGCGGGCTCTTTGGATGGAATATACCGTTTCGCCACTTCCCACGCCACAGCCGCTGTTATGAGCAATAACAAAACAGCTGCTATCAAAACCGGAATCCTCTTCTCTTTCAAGGTTCCCCCTCCTGGATCTTATTTGTCCTTTAAGTATATCATATTTTCCATGGGATACATCTTAATTTTTTTTTAAGCCTGATCCGGCAAAAGAGCAGGCACCCGGCCTGCTCCTTTTGTCTCTCTGCTACATGTTTTTGATACTTTCGCTTTGCCCCATAGTCTGTGGCTGCAGGCTGAATCTGGCATTCTCCGGGGCTTAAGCCTTACTACCGGTTGTAAACCCGGTCAAAATGGATCTCCTTTAATGTCCCCTCCTCGTTGCCCACATAGTCGCACATGTAAAAGGCTCCATCCTCCTGGACCTGAAAGATCTTCTCCCAGTCAGCCTCATCCACCTTCTGTCCGTCAATATAAACCGGGACTCCCTTTGACTCAAATCTCTTAAGCCCGTCAATATACTGCTTCTGCTCCTTGTTGCTGTACTTTTCCATCCAACTCTTCTCCTTTTGCGTTTCACAAAAGCCCTTTCCCTGGTACCTTGAAAAGGAGGTTCTGCCGTGACACATTGCCTGGGAAAAAGCTCTGTGTATTTTTAAGAGACGATCATTGATTTTTGAACACGCCCGTCTGATCGGTCAAACTGGTGACAAACACGCCAGCGCCTTGTCCTCATAAACGCCATTAACAATAAAACAGGGGTTTGTTCCTGCTGAACACAGGTAACGGATCATTCCGCGGGCTTAGAGTTCCCTTGAGGGTTCCCGCTTCCTGATTCAGATGCGCCCGGTCTTGGGCCGGGCCATAGAGAGTGTCTCTCCAGATATTCATATTAAGAAATCTCACTGATGCTTTATAATCCGAGAACAGGCGGTGTTCCTGAATCTCCACCTCCTTTGTCCAATCTCATCTCTTACCTAGTATCTTAATACAATCCGGACCTTTTGGCAATGACAAATTCCACTTTATCTTAAATTTTTCATAAATTTTTTACATAGTAATTGATATTTGACCGTATTATATAGTATATTGATATTGACAGCTTTTATTCAATGAAATATACTATGTTTTTGAAACCAAAGGAGTGATCCTATATGAAAATAGAGCGAATTAACGACAATCAGATCCGATGTACACTTACCAGCCTGGATTTAAGTACCCGCAACCTGAATCTGGGGGAACTGGCCTATGGAAGCGAGAAGGCCAGGAACCTTTTCCGGGAGATGATCCAGAAGGCTTACAACGAAGTAGGTTTTGAGGCGGATGATATCCCCCTCATGGTGGAGGCTATCCCCCTGTCCAATGAGAGCATCATGCTGGTCATCACCAAGATCGAGGATCCGGAGGAGCTGGACACCCGTTTTTCCAGATTCTCCCCCTTCTCAGACGAGACCACAAGCACCCTGTCCCACTTAGCCAGCGAACTTTTAGAGGGAGCGGAAGGCTTGAGCCGTCTTCTGGGTGACTCCCTGTCCGCCATGCTTCCGGACAACTCCCTGTCCGGCGAGACCGGGGAAGCCCAGCCCAGCGGGCCCTCTGTGCGCATTTATGCCTTTGACAGCTTAGACCGGGTCTCCGAGGCCTCCCTGGCCGTAGGTATCTATGATGGCCTCAACACTCTTTACAAGAAGCCCGGCACTCATCAGTACTACCTGGTGCTCAGGGACGATGGGCGCGATTCCTTAGGCTTCAGCCGGGTCTGCAATATTCTGTCAGAGTACGGCTCCAAGATCCGCCACGAGTACGCCAGCGAAGCCTACTACGTGGAACACTATGAAGTTATCTGCCAGGACCGGGCCCTTCAGATCCTGTCCCGCATCTAAGAGCGGCATATTTCCCTGCCGCCTGACACAAACCGTTGCCTTGATCGAGCAGGGGAGGTCTTTTCCCTACTCGCTGTGCCGGGGCGGGGCCGTGCAAACGGCCACATTTCCTTTCCGCCCCGTGTAATTGAGCAGGGGTGTCTTTTCCCCTACTCGCCGTGCCGGGGCGGGGGCGTGCAAACGGCCACATTTCCTTTCCGCCCCGTGTACATAAAAAGGCCGCCTGTACCACACAGACGACCTTCTTTGGCTGTTCTATCTTATATCCAGCGGCTGTTAACGGTCAGCCAGAACCTCATTCATCTTAGATACCAGGTCATCGCAGTCGATTCCATGAACATAGCATGCCTCTTCCAGGCTCTCGCCCTGAGCGGACGGACATCCTAAACAGTGCATTCCAGCGCCCATCAGCATCTGCGGAATCAGCTCGTCCATCTGCACAAGCTCTCCGATCAGCATCTCTTTATTGATCTGCATGGGTATTCCTCCTTTCCATGTACTGATATAACTATAATACTTTTCTCAAATCTTGGCAAGGGGTAGAATCCGGGGAATCACAATTGTTACTGTTCACATGCGTTCACAGCAACTGGCAAAAATCCATGAAAATCGCCTGCGGCGATGGGATTTTTGCTCTCTGGCTCAGTTTATCATACGGTCAGCGCGGCAAGCGCGCGGACCTACCTGAACAGTAACTCGCAATTGGCCGCGGCGATGATTAAATGTTTTGGCCCCATAACGGTACTGCCCATGACGAATCAAGCGATGTGATTCGCCATGGGGGGTCTCCATAAAGTAAACGGGATAGTTAGTCAAAACTAACTGACATTGCTTTCAAATTAAAACAATTGTTCCTACAATTTCCTCTTGAATATTCGGCGTTTATGGTATAAAATGAATACACATGTATAGAATATAAGGAGGTAATTATTATGGCACGAGTTATTAGTGACGCTTGCGTAGCCTGCGGTACCTGTGAAGGCGAATGCCCAGTAGGGGCTATCTCTATGGGAGATGGACAGTACGTTGTTGACGCTGATTCCTGCATCGATTGCGGTGCTTGCGAGGGCGCTTGCCCAACCGGCGCTATCAGCGAGGCTTAATTGATATTCACGGACATACTTATAATGCCTCTTCCCTGACGGGAAGAGGCATTTTTCCGTTTGCGTCCATCTCTGATCCCAGAAAGGAGGACCCATGTCCAAACCACTCATCGGCCTGACTCCAGGCCACAACACAGAAAGCCAGGATATTTTCATGCGCCCCACTTATATGGAAGCTTTGACTGCCGCCGGGGCAATCCCTGTGGTTCTGCCTCTCACAGTCTCACAAGAAGACTGCGGGAAACTGGCGGAAACCTTTGACGGCTTCCTGTTTACAGGAGGCCCTGACCCCCATCCCTTTCTTTTTGGCCAGGAGACCCACAGAAACTGCGGCAATATTTCCCTCCGGCGGGACACCATGGAGACAGCCCTTTTATCCGCGGTCATGAAGACGGGAAAGCCTGTTCTGGGCATCTGCAGGGGAATTCAGATCATCAACGTGGCTCTTGGGGGAAATATTTACCAGGATATTCCGGCTCAATATCAGAATAAGAAGGAAGATGGGAAGTTTTTTCCAATTGCTCACAGCCAGCCCTGCGGCTTTCACATCCCCACCCACACAGTCAGCCTCTCCCCCAAAAGCCGTCTCGCCCAGATTTGCGGCCGCGCGTCTCTTCAGGTCAACAGCATGCACCATCAGGCCGTCCGGGACCTGGCAGAAGGCCTTACAGCCTGCGCGCTGGCCCCTGACGGCCTGATCGAAGCTCTGGAAATGGCGGGATATCCCTGGCTTGTAGCTGTCCAGTGGCATCCCGAATACCTTCGGGAAGACCCGGCAAACTTTTGTATCTTTAAACATTTTGTGGCCGCGTGCCCGGGCAGGTGAAGCCCCCTAAAACATCTTTTTCCCACTCTTTCCAAATTTTTTCTTTTTAAAAAACGGGATTTTGGTAGCCGCCGCCTCGGCCCGGCCCCTTCCCTGCTTCTGATAAGCCCGGATAGTCTCGTCCAGCTGACGGAACCTTTCCTCCTCCTTCTCGTCGCTGACCCGCATTAAGTACTCCACTTCCTTCATGACCTTGTCCGTCACATCCTCGCTGACCGTGTTGCTCACCTCTCTGGCCAGCCTGTCCATGTTGGCATCCATGGCCCGCCCGATGATATGGTTCATCACACTCTGGAACCTGGCCATTTTCTCCGCGTTCATTTCCGCTACACCGCCTTTGGGGCGCATCACTTCCACCTCTCCGGCCTTCTTTTCCTCTGAAGGTTTCCCTTTCTTCTCCGCGCCCTCCCGCTCTCTCAGCTTCAGAACCTCAGGACCAGCCTCCTTTGGGCGAACCGCCGAGGGCTGGCCGGGAATCTGATTTGGACGGACCGCCGAAGGCTGACCGGAAACCTGGCCGGACATTTCCCTGACCACGGGCGCGGGTTTTGGCTTCAGCTGGCTCACAGGGGCTTGTCCTGCCTTGGAAACCGTCTTTTCTCCACCTGGTTTCTCCCCGGATTCCTTTGAAATTCTGGGGATCTCCTGGATCTGCGCCGCCGCCACATTTTCCGGTGCCGCCTTCACCGTATCCCAGGGCACAGACCGGACTTGTCCACCTGCCGGCCTCTCTCTCTTTGGCCCCTCTTTTCCTGCTCTCTCTTTCACCTGGCCCTCATTCCAAGCTGCTTTCATGTCTTCCTCCATATAATCTTCGGTGATGGTGATCTCCTCCATTACACCTGACATTTTATTCAGGGCATTTTTGATTGCCTTCAGCTGGTATCCTTTTTCCTTCAAATCCTTTATCTGACGAAATAGACGAATATGATATTCCGTATAGTAGCGATGTCCCATGTCATTTCTGGGGATGTCCAGCTCCAGTTCCTCCTCCCAGTAGCGGAGAACATGGGACTCCACATCCACCTGCCTCGACGCATCTGATATAAGATAATGTACCTCAGACATAACATCCTCTCCTTTTGTTTCCAGATTTCATACCTTATAACATTCTATGATTTAAAAATAGATATTATGCCTGAAAATACAACAAGGATGAAAAAAGATCCCCGAAGGGATCTTTCTCTCCATATTCTTCGCCTGTCCGCGGCGGTCAGGAATCACTGCCCCAGTGTGGCGTTGGCAAATCTTGTATACTGAGGCATCCACACCAGATTCACTGTGCCGATGGGGCCGTTTCGCTGTTTGGCGATGATCACCTCCGCCATGTCCTTCATCTCAGAATCCTTGTTGTAGTAATCATCCCTGTACAAGAACATTACCACATCCGCATCCTGCTCAATGGCCCCGGACTCTCTCAGATCCGAAAGCATGGGGCGGTGGTCCGTCCTGGTCTCACAGGCCCGGCTTAACTGTGACAAAGCAACCACCGGAGCCTGCATCTCCCGGGCCAGGGCCTTTAAGGACCGGGAAATCTCAGAAATCTCCTGCTGCCTGCTGTCACTGCCCCGGCTGCTTCCGGTCATCAGCTGCAGATAGTCGATAATGATCATGCCGACACCATGTTCCAGCTTTACCTTCCTGCACTTGGACCGCAGCTCGGAAATGGAGATGCCTGGGGTGTCGTCAATGATCAGGCTGGACCTGCCGATGATCCCAACACCTTCCACCACCGCGTCCCAGTCCGAATCCGTCAGGGTTCCTGTCCTCAGCTTCTGGGAATCCACGCTGGATTCCATGGACAGCATACGGTTCACCAGCTGTTCCTTGGACATCTCCAGGCTGAACACAAGACAGGGAATCCCCCTTCTCACAGACACATAATCCACTACATTGAGTACAAACGCCGTCTTGCCCATAGAAGGCCGGGCGGCGATCAGGATAAAATCCGAGGGCTGGAAACCAGAAGTCTTGTAATCCAGATCAATAAACCCGGTAGGAATCCCTGTCACCGTGTCCTTGGTCTTGGAAGCTTTCTCAATATTCTCCAGCACATTAAGGGCCACCTGGCGGATGGGAACAAAATCCCCGGAATTCCTGGTCTGGAGAAGGCCGAAAATCCTCTTTTCCGTGTCCTCCAGAATCGCCTCCAAAGGTTCCCTTCCCAGGTAGCAGTTGTTGGCGATCTCCTCATTTACCTTGATCAGCCTCCGGAGAACCGCCTTCTCCCTGACAATCTCCGCGTAAGACCCTACTTTGGGAGAAATAGGCACCATGTTGATGATCTCCCTGATAAACTCCAGGCTGCTGACCTCCGGCGGCACATCCTTTTCCTTCAAACGGTTCTGAAGGGTCACCAGATCCACCGGTTTCCCTTCATTAAATAATTCCACCATTGATTCAAACATGACCCCATACTGGTGCTGATAAAAATCCTCCGCTGTCACGATCTCTGACGCCTTGATAATAGCCTCCTGATCCATAAGCATGGCGCCGATCACAGACTGTTCCGCCTCCACACTGTGGGGAAGCACCCGTTTGATCAAATCTTCATCCATATATTTAAGCCTCTACTACCTTCACGGAAAGCTTTGCGGTTACATCCCTGTGGAGCTTAACCGGCACCTCATGAGTTCCAAGGGTCTTTATGGGATCCGCGAGAACCAGCTTCTTCTTGTCAATATCAAGCCCTAACTGCTCCTGGACAGCTTTGCTGATCTCCTTGCTGGACACAGAACCAAACGCCTTGCCGTTTTCTCCGGCCTTGATGGACAGGGTCACGGAAGCTTTCTCCAGCTTCGCCCCCAGCTCCCTGGCCTCCTCAAGAAGCTTTGCCGCCACTTTCTCCTCATTGGCCTTCTTTAACTTCAAATCATTTAAATTCTTAGCCGTGGCCTCTACTCCCAGCTTTTTAGGCAGGATAAAATTCCTCCCATAGCCCTCATTGACCTTGACGATCTCGCCTTTCTTTCCCAGTGATTTCACATCTTCTAACAATACGATCTGCATGTCAGCTCACCTCTCCTTCCTCTAGCATCTCCTCAATGGCTTTCTTTAATTTTTCTTTGGCCTCCTCTACGGAAGCTCCCGGAAGCTGGGCTCCGGCAATGGTCCGGTGGCCGCCTCCCCCAAGCTTCTCCATCAGCACCTGGACGTTGATCTCGTCGATGGACCTGGCGCTTAGGTAAATGGTTGAATTGTATCTGGACATGACGATGGAAGCCTTGATGCCCTTGATCTCCAGCAGCTCATTGGCCGCCTGAGCCGCCACAATGGTAGGATTCTCGATCCCCTCTGAGGGACATACGCTGATGGCAAATGATCCTTTGTACACATCAGCCTGGCGCACCGCCTCCGCCTTGGCCTTGTAGTCCACCATCTCCTCCCGGAACATCTTCCTCACCCTGGTTATATCGGCACCGCTGCGCTTTAAGTAAGCGGCTGCCTCAAAGGTACGGACCCCTGCCTGGTTGTTGAAATTGTTGGTGTCAATGACAATTCCCGCATACATAGCGTCAGCCTCCTGAGGCTTTATCCGTATGCCGTCAGCAATATACTGCACCACCTCCGCCACCATCTCGCAGGCCGATGAGGCATAGGGCTCCACATAAGACAAAACCGCGTTGGTAATGATCTCGCTGCTCTGCCTGTGGTGATCCAATACCACTATTGTCTTGGCCAGACTTAACAGCTCCGGCGCGTCTGTAATGCTGGGACGGTTCACATCCACCACCACCAGGATGGTGTTGGCATCCACCATGTCCCTTGCCCTCTCCCCTGTGAGGAACATGTCGTCAGGATAATCCGGGTTGTTGGTAAAACGCTCCATCATAGGCCTCACAGAAGAAGTAACGTCATTAATCACAATGTGAGCCTTTTTATTCAGAAACGCAGCAATGCGGTAAATACCGATGGAAGCGCCGAAGGAGTCAATATCCCCCAGCTTATGCCCCATGATCAGCAGCCTGTCCTTGGTCTCCATCAGCTCCCGGAGGGCGTGAGCCTTCACACGGGCCTTCACCCGGGTAGTCTTCTCCTGCTGCTGGGACTTGCCGCCGAAATACTCGATCTTCTCCCGGTCCTTCAAAACAGCCTGATCACCGCCCCTCCCCAGAGCCATGTCCATGGCCATGCGGGCCAGCTCATAATTCTGACTGTAGCTGTCCCCGTTCATGCCAAGGCCGATGCTTAGGGTTACGGACATCTCATTGCCGATATTGACCGCCTTTACCTCCTCCAGAATCGAAAATCTCTGCTCCCGCAGTTCTTCCACATATTTCTGCTCAATGGCAAAGAAATACTTATCCTTTTCCAGTTTTCTCACAATACCGCTCATCCTGGTGACATACTTGTTGATCTTCCGCTCGATCAGGGCCATAAGAAGAGAGCGCCGCACCTCCTCCACGCTGGACAGCGCCTCCTCGTAGTTGTCCAGATAGATCAGGCCCGCCACCAGCCGCTGGTCCGTGACCTCCTGGACCAGGCGCAGGATCTCTGTCTCATCAAAAACATACACGGTGATCAAACACTCTTCCCCGGACACCGATTCAATACCAGACTGATGATCCAGCTCGCCCTCCTCCAAAACCACCGGTTTCAGCTCCACACGGTACCGGCTGTCGCCCAAGCCGCAGTGGACAGTCAGGCTGTCCTCAAGATCCCGCAGGGTCTCCTTTGTAATATCTGGAAAAATGGCGGACAGATGCCTGCCTTTTCCCTTCTCCTCCTTTACCAGCTCCGTAAACTGGGTGTTCATCCAGAGGATCCGCCCGTTATCATCTATAATGGCATAGGGGATATGCAGATCCATCAGGAGCTTTTTCTGGATCCACGCATACTCCGCCGAGAATTCCACCAGCCCGGCCATGATTCCCCTTCTCTTATATACATAGAGGAAAATAGCCAGGATCAGGTAGAGAACAGTGAAACCAAACATGGCGAGACCGGCCACAGTATCTATGGCCCCCACTATTACATTCATTATGATGATTAAAGCGGAAAGCAATAACGGCCACTGGAGATAAATTCCCATCTGCCCGGTTACCTTTCTGTCTTCTTTCATTGATCTGCTCCTTTTCATACTCCATTCATCCAGAGCCAGAATTCTGGCCTGCCTGTGGGTCAGTATACTTTCCTATTATACCACATCAGCCCCCAATTCGTCTATTATAGTTTCTGGACTTCTTCAACAATCATAGCAGCTTAGGTTACGGTTCAGGCAGATCCGCGCGCTTGCCGGGCTGATCCGTCATGGGCCAATACCCCTATGGAGGTAAAGCATATCCCCTGCCTTCCAGTCCAGCCCTCCCCCGCCCCAGTCGCCCTTAATAGACCAGGCGGGGTGCCGTTTAGAGAGAAAATCTTACTTTTTTATGGAAATTTTTTGTTTTTGTTCCAAAATTTTCCATTTCTTATTACTATATTTATGTAGTCATTACACCTACACCAAAATAAAGAAAGGAGATTTACAAATGATCACGTATAACCCACTGTGGAAGACAATGAAGGAAAAAAAGATCAGCCAATACCGCCTTATCACCAAATACGGCATCAGCACCGGACAAATCAATCGGCTGAAAAAGAACCAGTATGTGTCCACCCATACCATCGGCGTACTCTGCACCATCTTAAAATGCTCTGTTCAGGATGTCATGGAATTTCGCATGGACAACAGCGAATACGCTTTTCCTTCACCCGAAATGTACGAAGATCACATCAAAAATTCCGCTGATTCTCAGTCATAACTTTTCTTTCCTAAAAAGGGAGGGGCCGTTCTGGCCCCTTTTTCAATATCTCCTTATTTGAAAAAAGCGTCAAAAACCTTTCCCTCATCATACTCAGGCCCAAATTCTTCCGCTGCCTGGCATATGCTCTGGATCAACTCCACTTCCTCCTCCAACTCCTCAGCGATCCTCTCCGGTTCTTTCCCTTTTCTCAGTTTCCGGCATACCATACTGACCAACTTATAGCTCTCTCCTTCCATTCTTCCTTCCGCTTTCCCCTCTGCTCTTCCTTCCGCCTTCCCTTCTTCCCTTCCTTTCGCCTCCCCCTCTTCCCACACATACGCCTCCCTGGCTTTCTCATCCCTCTTTCTTTTCAAGTACGCGTCATACCTCCACTTCATGGGGGAATCCAGGCTCAGCCTCCTCAGCTCCCTTATGGCCTCCAAAATCCCAGGGTTTTTCGTCTTCGCCTTTATCATCCTCAAATCCTCCTCTGTCTCCACGTTAAAAAATTGGATCCACTCATCCGCCTTCTCTTTCCCTGTCAGCGGTTTACCCAACTCCAACACATGTATCTCCAGCGCGTCCGTGAACTCGTTGCCCTCCTCGTCTCTCAGGCGGTATACGGTGTGGTATTTGGGTCGGTCGCTTAGATTAAAATCCAGAAGGCTGATCCCCACGCATCTCTTCAGGCGGGAATAATCCTCCCCTTTGATCAGCTCCTCCGTGTACATCTTCGCCAGGTAAAACAGCTGCCTTTTGTCCCAGTTTCTCACAATCCTCACCTGTCCCTTCCCGTGGGATACACCCTGGCTATAAGGAAAGGACATACACTGTTTACATCATTATACCCCATTCCCAAGGTATATCTCAACTGTATGTTGTTTTATCAGTGGATAAAAAGCATAGAATCTCTAAATAAAAAACAAGAATCTTCCAAGACGCGGCTTCCGCCGCTGAATACCCCGACTATCAGGTCAGGGCTTTAAGAAATCTTTGCTCTGCCTACAGTCTAACACAGGCAGAGCGAATCCGCAATCACATTTTAAAACCTTATTGCCCCATATACGCCTTAAAAACCTTCTCCTCGTCATACCCAGGCCCAAATTCTTTCGCCGCCTGGCATATCCTCTGAATCAACGCCACTTCCTCCTCCAGCTCCTCAGCGATCCTCTCTGGTTCTTTCCCTTTTCTCAGTTTCCGGCATACCTGACTGACCAACTTATAACTCTCGCCTTCCGTTCTTCCTTCCGCTTTCCCCTCTGCTCTTCCTTCCGCCTTCCCTTCTGCCTTCCCTTCCGCTCTTCCTTCTGCCTTCCCTTCTTCCCTTCCTTCCGCTCTTCCTTTCGCCTCCCCCTCTTCCCACACATACGCCTCCCTGGCCTTCTCATCCCGCTTTCTTTTCAAATACGCGTCATACCTCCACTTCATGGGGGAATCCAGGCTCAGCCTCCTCAGCTCTCTTATGGCCTCCAAAATCCCAGGGTTTTTCGTCTTCGCCTTTATCATCCTCAAATCCTCCTCTGTCTCCACGTTAAAAAATTGGATCCACTCATCCGCCTTCTCTTTCCCTGTCAGCGGTTTACCCAACTCCAACACATGTATCTCCAGCGCGTCCGTGAACTCGTTGCCCTCCTCGTCTCTCAGGCGGTATACGGTGTGGTATTTGGGTCGGTCGCTTAGATTAAAATCCAGAAGGCTGATCCCCACGCATCTCTTCAATCGAGAATAATCCTCCCCCTTAATCAGTTCCTCCGTGTACATCTTCGCCAGGTAAAACAACTGCCTTTTGTCCCAGTTTCTCACAATCCTCACCTGCGGCTCCACGTTCACCTTAGTGTCGTCACCAAACTCCGCCACTACATCCAGGATCCCCTGCTTCTCCTTCCTTCCCCGCTTTCTCAAAAAGGGGGTCTTTAATCTCAGGTTCCAGATCCTATCTGGACAGACCCTCAGGATGTCACTTAAAAAATACCTCAGCACCGTTTCATTGTGAAACAGCTCCTTCATCATGTCATCGTATTTCGGTGAGATAATCATTTCTTTTGTCCTCTCCCTTCCCGTGGGATACACCCTAGTACAACAATGCATTAATTTATAAGTAATGTTTCTATAGAAAAATATTCCAA
>CAJUSJ010000046.1 GCA_910588865.1 uncultured Lachnospiraceae bacterium | reverse complement strand
ATGCGCCGGCAGATATCCCATTAGAAACATCAAGACAGACTACTTCCTGTTTTTCCGGAGAAGAGGACCCTGCGATTCTTTTAGAGAGGGCATATCCTTTTTGTCGGAGCCGCCGCATATGATAATAAAGTGCTTTGGCCGTAATGTCATGGTGTTCACACCAGGTTTTTACTTTTCTATTCTTTTGGAATAAGCATGCCGGGGACAGATGAATGTTATGAAGACAGCCATGTCCTGAATGCAAAGTTTCGGAAATCGGAATAGACGCTTCTCCAACTGAAAAGATTATCACACAGATTTTAGAAGTTGTAAAACCGATATCTTATTCAGCGCTTACTATTGGAGAGCAGGCATTTGCGGGATGCGGCAGTTTGTCTGAGGTGACCATACCGGACCGTATAAAGTCTATTGGGATTCAGGCATTTTCAGGCTGCGCCAGCTTGACTGGGGTGGTTATACCAGGTAGTGTGAAGAAATTTGAACAGAGGGCATTTTTGAATTGCGACAGTCTGAAAAGTCTGGAGATACAGGATGGCGTGACCGGTATCGGAAAAGAGGGATTCCGGAATTGTGTCAGTCTGTCAAATGTGACGATACCAGGGAGCGCGATTGAGATTGGAGAGTCAGCCTTCAAAAACTGTAAAGCATTAAAGAATGTCACAATAGAAGATGGGGTCACTAATATCGGAGAGTCCGCGTTCGAATCTTGTATAGGGCTGACGAATGTGACCATACCCGACAGTTTAACAGGGATCAGAGCGGCGGCTCCAGCGGTGGTTCAAGCTCTGGAGGGAGCGGCGGTTCCGGCGGTGGCTCAAGCTCTGGTGGAAACAGCAGTTCCGGAGGCCCGGGATCAGGCACAACAGGGGCTTCTGCCAGTACGCAGTCCGCAGAAGGGTCATGGATCAATGACGGTATCGGATGGTGGTTTAAAAAGTCGGATGGCACATGGCCTGTCAATACCTGGTATCAGCTTCCTTATATGGGAATGCTGGAATGGTACTATTTTAACGAAAATGGCTACATGGTCGTAGGCTGGATAGAAAACCAGGGAAGGAAATACTATTTAAGCCCTATATCGGACGAAACTCAGGGAAAGATGTGTACAGGCTGGCAGCAGATAGAAGGAAAGTGGTATTACTTCAACGAGATATCTGACGGAACCAGAGGAGCCCTGATGACCAATACCCAGGTAGGAGAGTACTATGTGAATGAAGATGGAGTCTGGGTAGAATAGAAATCTGGTGCTAAGCAGCTATCCCCTGCAGGATTGATTAATGCAGGGGATAGCTAAGAAAATAATTTTTAAAGAGAATATTTTTAACAGCTTTTTCTCCATTTCATACAAGTCAAAAAGTACAAGAAGGAGAGTATTTGAAATGAAAAACTGGAAGAGATTGGTTGCAATGGGAGCGGTGGTCGGCCTGTCAATTAATATAGCAAATGTTTCATTTGGAAAACAATATGCGTATACAGAACCCTTTGATTTGCCGGAACTGACAGGTGATTGGAGAACAGATATTATTGCGGTTGTAGAATCCCAATTGGGATACCAAGAAGCAGAAGACGGCTCAACATATTTTGGCGCATGGATAGGAGAGGGAGAGCCGACGCGGGCATGGTGCTCAGAATTTGTGGCATGGTGCGCATATGCGGCGAAAATCCCGGAAAGTGTTATTCCGCACAAACGTAGTTCCAATGCCTATCAAAAATACTTTGATCAATTTGATCAGTTTTACTTTTTAGAACAAGGGATTAGTCCATCCGTAAGCGGTTATGGAAAGAGCCGGGCAGAGACCATATCTGTAGAACAATTAAAACCTGGCGATATACTGCTATTAGAAACAAATGACGATTATAGTGATGGGGCCGACCACACAGCATTATTTCTTGATTTTTCAGATGGTTATATTCTGGAAATTTCAGGTAATAATGGTGGAGCGGTGGCTGAAAGCGTTTTGCTTGCCAGAACGCATTCATGGTGTCTGTAAACCCGCATACGACAGAGATGCCAGCCCTGTCGCAACCAGTTCTAACGGCAGTCATAATGGAAGTGGTGGAACTAAAGGAAACGGCAGTTCAGGAGGGAGTGGGAGCAGTGGTTCCGGCGCTATAAAGAATAAGACAAATGTGAATACATTAGTGACAATAGGAAATTATGTGTACGAGGGTACCTGGGTACAATCTGCAGGATATTGGAAATTATTAAAAACTGACGGAACCTTTGCGGCAAATGGTATATCTTTGATGAGAATGGTCAGATGATTACAGGCTGGCGAAATGTTAATAATTATTGGTACTATATGGATGGATCTGGAGCTATGAAAACAGGTTGGGTTTTTGTGAATAATAAATGGTATTGTCTGTCTGACAGTGGAGCTATGTATGCTTCCACAACAACTCCAGATGGATATCTGGTCGATACATCTGGAGCTTGGATTGTTTCAAAATAGGCGTATATAAAAAGAGAGGGAAATTAAAGAATGAAAAGATTTTTATTGACAGGTGTCATGGCAGCTGTTATTGGCCTGAGCATGAACATAACAGCATTTGCAGGGGACTGGAGGCTGGATGTCCATGGTTGGTGGTACGATGAAGGCAATGGCAATTATCCCGTAAACAGTTGGAAATGGATTGAAGCAGAGAGAGGAATATTAAAATGCTATTATTTTGACGATAAGGGATACTGTCTGATTAATACCACTGCACCAGATGGAAAGCAAGTAAACAGCAACGGAGAATGGACCGTAGATGGAATCGTCCAGATAAAGATGGACGAATACTCTCATGCCGGAGAGTATGTACACATAGGGAGGGAAGGTGATTGGAGATTTTTAGAGGAGATCTTGCCATCTGAAAAGAGGAAAAATATAATCATCGACTACGAAGAAGGCAAATATTTTACCTATGAGAATAATAAAAAAGAAGAACTTTAGTTTGTTGATAAAGAATTATACATGAATACCCTTTACAAAAATAGAGTAACAGGATATGAACACTATTTTGACGGCGACTGCCTGGCTTTAGCAAATGATGAGGCAGTGAACGCTTATATGAAGAAGGCCTCATTAAACTATTCCGAAGAGCAGTTGGCCATGATGAAGAAACATTATAAGTTGGAGAACGGAACACAACTGTTTGAACTCTATGTCAGTAAAAAAGGCGATGTTCTGGAAGCGTATATTGGATATTGGGAAAAGGGAGCGTTGGCATCTATGGATGATACATTTGCTCTTATCCAGGCGCAAAATCCAAGCTGTATGACATAGGGAGCACGAACTAAACAGCCGGTAGAGATAACCATTATGCCTGACAAAGATGTTAAGCGTGTGTGGGCCAGATGGAAATATATGGATGCAGGCGAAATACTATTTGAAGGTTACTTTAATAAGATATAACTCAGCTATATCATGATGCTGGAGAGGATGAATAAAATGCAAAGAATCTTAAAAAAGTGCATGTTAGTGCTGCCCATAGTTTTCATAATGATTATATTATTAACAGCATGTGGCGGAAAAGGTGGCTCGATCGTTGGAACATGGAATAGCGAAGACGGGGAAGAAGTTCTTATCTTTGATAAGGATGGTATCTGTTCTGTTCCTTTTACTTATGATGCGGCCTGGCTGGAAAGTCGCGACAATTATTCTATTGATGATAAAGGTACTCTTGTGTTGAGCGGCAGCAAAGGGAATATTGGCCCGGAGAGTTATGCAAGACAAGCCAGTAAAGAATCTGTTGAAAAAAACGGCGGATATTATTTATCTGGGGATACATTGATTTTACTTGATCATTGGACCTTTCGTTCTTATACAAGACAATAATAGGATACTTACTATGTATTTAAGACAGAAGATTTGATTGAAAGGTAGGTAATCCAGATGTCTGCCAGCGCGGATGAAAAACAAGAAGAAATACATTTTTATTTGAGACAGGAAACAAGGGAAAAAGGAGCGCTGTCTGCGGAATACCGCAGGCAGCGCTCCTTTTTATGTACATGGGGCGGAAAGGAAATGTGGCTGTTCGCGCGGCCCCGCCCCGGCACAACAAGTAGGGGAGGAAGACCTCCCCTACTCGATTTAGCGGCGGATTCAACAAAACAGCATTCCGCACTTTAATTGCCGTTAATGCTCCTCTTCACATAAGAGGTGTGCAGAAGATGATGGGCCTTCTCGCTTCCAGGCTTGCCAAGGTAGGTAGAATACAGCTCCTTGATCGCCGGATTCTCGTGGGACTTGCGGATGGGGTTGTTTTTATCGGAATCGTACAGCACTTTGGCTCTCAAGGCCCGGATATCCACGGTGTTGCGGATATAACCAGGCTGCTGGGGCTGGCCGCCGCCGTTGATACATCCGCCGGGGCATCCCATGATCTCGATAAAGTGATAGCTGGCCTCGCCGGCTTTCACCTTGTTAAGGAGCTTTCTCGCGTTGCCAAGACCAGAGGCCACGGCCACCTTCACATCCATGCCAGCCACATTGTAGGAGGCTTCCTTGATGCCTTCCATGCCCCGGACATCTGTGAAATCAAGGCTTGCCAGCTCTTCACCGGTCAGTGTCTCCACAGCGGTCCGCAGGGCTGCCTCCATAACGCCTCCGGTGGTGCCGAAGATCACGGCAGCGCCGGTACCCAAACCTAAGGGAGCGTCAAACTCCTCGTCGGGGAGGGTGGTGAACTTGATTCCCACTTTGCGGATCATGCGGGCCAGCTCTCTGGTGGTCAGGGAGTAGTCCACATCGGGAACACCGTTGGCCGCCTGATGGTCTCTTCCGATCTCAAACTTCTTCGCGGTACAGGGCATGATGGACACGGACACGATATCCTCAGGTTTCAGGCCCATCTTCTCAGCGTAGTAGGATTTGGCGATAGCGCCGAACATCTGCTGAGGAGACTTGCAGCTTGACAGGTTCTCGGTCATATCCGGGAAATAGTGCTCACAGTACTTGATCCATCCCGGGGAACAGGAGGTGATCATGGGAAGCACTCCGCCGTTCTGAACTCTCTCTACAAATTCATTGGCCTCCTCCATAATGGTTAAGTCAGCGCTGAAGTTGGTGTCAAATACCTTGTTAAATCCGATTCTGCGGAGAGCTGCGGCCATCTTGCCTTCCACGTTGGTGCCGATGGGATAACCGAATTCCTCGCCCAGGCCTGCCCGGACAGCGGGAGCGGTCTGCACGATAACGTGCTTTGCCGGGTCCGCGATAGCGGCCAGAACCTGATCGATCTGGGACTTCTCCTGAAGAGCGCCTGTAGGACACACCGCGATACACTGACCGCAGGATACACAGCTGGTCTCGCCCAGACCCATGTCAAAGGCGGAGCCGATGAAGGTGGCAAAACCGCGCATGTTCGCGCCGATGACGCCGATGCCCTGGGTTTTCTCGCACACAGCCACACAGCGGCGGCACAGGATACACTTGGAATTATCCCGGAACATGTGGGCCGCGCTGTCATCGATGGCGGAAGGGGTCTTCTCGCCGTCATAGTAGGACTCGTCGTCAACGCCCAGCTCTTTTGCCAGCTGCTGCAGCTCACAGTTGCCGCTTCTGACACAGGAGAGACATTTTCTCTCATGGTTGGACAGAAGAAGCTGGAGAGTCTTTTTGCGGGATTCCAGCACCTTGGGGCTGTTGGTCCACACTTCCATTCCGTCATTGATGGGGTAGACGCAGGAAGCCACCAGGCTTCTGGCGCCTTTTACCTCCACCACGCAGATACGGCATGCGCCGATCTCATTGATTTCCTTTAAGAAGCAGAGAGTAGGAATCTCGATATGAGCCAGCCGTGCCGCTTCCAGGATGGTGGAACCCTTGGGAGCGCTTACTTCTAAGCCGTTAATTTTAATTGTGATATTCTCCATTCCGATTCTCCTCCATTACTTTTTGTAGATTGCGCCGAATTTACATTTCTCCATACAGGCGCCGCACTTGATACACTTATCCTGGTCAATGACATGAGGATTGCGGACAGTTCCGGAGATGGCGTTGTTTGGACAGTTGCGGGCGCACAGGGTACATCCGCGGCATTTGTCGGCATCAATGCGGTAGGAAAGAAGGGCCTTGCATACGCCTGCGGGACACCTCTTCTCCTTGATGTGAGCCTCGTACTCGTCCCGGAAATAGCGGAGTGTGGAGAGAACCGGGTTGGGGGCAGTCTGCCCCAAGCCGCACAGGGAGTTGTCTTTGATGTAGTAGCACAGCTCCTCCAGTTTGTCCAAGTCCTCCATGGTGGCCTGGCCCTTGGTGATCTTGGTTAAGATCTCCAGCATGCGCTTGGTTCCCACCCGGCAGGGGGTACACTTGCCGCAGGACTCCTCCACGGTAAACTCCAGGAAGAACTTGGCGATATCCACCATACAGTCATCCTCATCCATGACAATGAGTCCGCCGGAACCCATCATGGAGCCGATGGAGATCAGATTGTCATAATCAATGGGGATGTCAAAATGCTCTGCCGGGATACAGCCGCCGGAAGGTCCGCCGGTCTGAGCTGCCTTAAACTTCTTGCCGTTTGGAATTCCGCCGCCGATCTCCTCAATGACTTCCCGGAGAGTGGTTCCCATGGGAATCTCCACAAGGCCTGTGTTGTGGATCTTGCCGCCCAGGGCAAAGACCTTGGTGCCCTTGGACTTCTCTGTGCCCATGGAGGCAAACCACTGAGCGCCGTGAAGGATAATCTGGGGGATGTTGGCGTAAGTTTCCACGTTATTTAAAATAGTTGGTTTTCCGAAAAGTCCCTTCTGAGCCGGGAAAGGCGGTCTGGGCCTGGGCTCACCCCGGTTGCCCTCAATGGAGGTCATAAGGGCGGTCTCCTCGCCGCAGACAAAAGCGCCCGCGCCCAGTCTCAAGTCAATGTCAAAGGAGAAGTCAGAGCCAAAGATATTGTTGCCTAAAAGTTCCATCTCCCTGGCCTGGTTGATGGCGATCTTCAGACGCTCAACAGCAATGGGGTACTCGGCCCGGACATAGATGTAACCCTGGGAAGCGCCGATGGCGTATCCGGCAATGGCCATGGCCTCTAAAACCGCGTGTGGGTCGCCCTCAAGAACGGAACGGTCCATGAACGCTCCCGGGTCACCCTCATCGGCGTTGCAGCACACGTACTTCTGGTCAGCGTCATTTTGCTTGGCCAGCTTCCACTTTAAGCCGGTGGGGAATCCGCCGCCGCCTCTTCCCCGCAGACCGGAGTCTAAAAGGCACTGAATCACGTCGTCAGGGGTCATCTCAGTGAGAACTTTACCGAGAGCCTCATAGCCGCCGGTTCCTATGTACTCCTCAATGACTTCCGGGTTGATGATGCCGCAGTTTCTCAGGGCGATGCGGTGCTGTTTCTTATAGAAATCCGTGTCGATCAGGGCTTTTACGCTGCCTGCCGGGGTCACGGTCTCATTGTACAGGAGTCTGGTGACAACTCTTCCCTTTAACAGGTGCTCGGCCACGATCTCCGGGATATCCTCCACCTTGACCATGGAGTAGAAAGTAGCGTCAGGATAAATGATCATAATGGGGCCTAACGCGCACAGTCCGTGACAGCCGGTCTGGACAACGGACACTTCCTCTGTCAGGTCATTTTTCGCGATCTCAGCCTTTAAGGCTTCCATAATCTGCTGGCTTCCGGAGGAAGTACATCCTGTTCCGCCGCAAACTAATACATGTGAACGATACATCTGGTTTCCTCCTTATTTGATATCTGCACCGCTTAAGGTGTATTCTTCCACGATATGGCCGCCGATTAAGTGTTTCTCCAGCACTTCCTCGGCCTTCTCAGGGGTCATCTTGATGTAGGTGATCTTCTGCTTGCCAGGCTCCATGACCTCCACGATGGGTTCGTACTGGCACAGTCCGATACAGCCGGTCTGGGTTACGGAGATCTTGTCGGTTAAATTCTTCTCCTGCACCAGGGTGGATAACTTGGTCAGGACAGGTCTTGCCCCGCTGGCGATGCCGCAGGTAGCCATGCCGACTACCACCCGGGTGTGGCTGTGGTCCTCAGCCCGCATGCTCACCTGGCTCTGCATCTTCTCGCGGATAGCTCTCAATTCTTCAAGAGACTTCATATGTTTGATCCTCCAATCTGGCGGCTAATAGACAGCGCCGCCGTCAGTTTCCAGTTTGTTTTCATTTAGGTAATCCATAATATAAGCGGAAATGTCCGGCGCATCAAAGGGAATATCTTCTCCCAGGATCTGCCGGAATTCCCGTGTGTCCAGGACAAAGGAACGATCGTTGTAGCGGTAGCGGTAAAGAAAATCGGTCCCAGGGTGGTAGACCACCAGGGTATGTATGGTGGTGTTGATATCGCCTAAAGGCATCCGGTCAATGTGGGACAGCACAAAGACCGCTGTCACCGTGGTGCCGACCCCAAGTTGGGAGGTGATGGTAAAGCTTCCCCCCGTGCTCTCTGCCGCGAATTTGAAAAAAGGAACTCCAAGGCCAACCTTGCGGGTGGCGCGGCTGGTAAAAAAAGGATCCGTAACCTGCTCTACCTGCTCCGGCGTCATGCCCCGGCCGTTGTCGTCTATGACAACCGTGAGCCGGTCCTGGGAAAAATCCGCCTCCACGGTGATGGTCACCAAAGACGCGCCGGCCCTGGTGGAATTCTCCGCCACATCCAGTATATTCAGAGAGATTTCTGTCATCATGACTATTTATACTTTGCCAGGATTCCCGGTATGTCGTCCGGAGTCAGTCTGCCATAGACCTCATCGTTGATCATCATGACAGGAGCCAGTCCGCAGGCACCCACACAGCGGCAGGAATCCAGTGAGAAACGTCCGTCGGAAGTACATTCGCCGTTGGTAATTCCTAAAAGCTCCTCCAGTTTGCTGAAGATAGCGCCTGACCCTTTTACATAGCAGGCAGTACCCAGGCAGACAGAGATCTGGTATTTGCCTTTGGGCTGCAGGGCAAACTGGGAATAAAATGTGGAAACTCCGTAGATCTTCTCTAAGGGGATTCCGGTTTCATCGGAAATCATGGTCTGCACCTCAATAGGGAGATAACCATAAATATCCTGGGCCTGCTGCATAATGGGCATCAGCGCGCCTTTTGTGTCTTTCAGTTCGGCGATCACCTTTTTTAAGGCAGCTTCCTGCTCAGGGGTGCCGCTGAAAGGAACATGTTCTTTCTTAGAAGCCATGTTAATATCCTCCTCCTGATAAATTGGTTGAGATTCATGCAATGTACGCCCGCAGTGTCAGGACGCGCACATAACTGCCGGATATATATTTGGGGGACACCCGGCAGGCTATAATGTATTTTAACATGCAGATGATAAAAAATCTACCAAAATATCAGAAAAGGAAAGAAATATCAAAAAAAATACAGCATTATGCAAAAAGTGACGGTTGAATATCACGGCAGTCAATGGTATTCTATTATTATGGAAAGGAAGTATTAAAATTACGAAAATACAGGAGGGGAATCATGACAGTTAGAGACGCGATGAATGTACTTGGCGCGAGGGTTCTGGTGGGAGAGGAGAACCTGGACCGGGAAGTGCGCAGCGCCTGCGGTTCCGATATGATGAGCGATGTGCTGGCGTTTTCCAAGGACCACTCGATCCTGCTGACAGGCTTATGCAACCCGCAGGTGATCCGGACCGCGGAGATGCTGGATATTGTCTGTATTATTTTTGTGAGGGGCAAGAAACCGGACGACACTATCCTGGACATGGCCAGGGAGAGGGATCTGGTGGTGCTGGAGACCGGGCACAGGATGTTTTCTTCCTGCGGCATGTTGTATGAGGCAGGACTTCATGGAGGTGCGATATAATGGCAGATGTGATTGCTCTGACTTATGAGATATCCCCTGACGATTTTACCAGAGCCGGGGAGGCCAGCAGCGATGTGAAGAGCAAATTAAAACAGGTGGGAGTTTCCCCGGCGGCGATCCGCAAAGTGGCCATCGCCATGTACGAGGGAGAGATCAACATGGTCATCCACGCTGAGGGCGGAAAGATCACGGTGGAGATATCCCCCACGGAGATCAGGATGATACTGGCGGACAAGGGTCCGGGGATCCCGGATGTGGAGCGGGCCATGCAGGCCGGCTGGTCCACAGCGCCGGACGAGGTGCGCTCACTGGGCTTTGGAGCGGGCATGGGCCTGCCTAATATGAAAAAGTATACAGATGAGATGAATATCGAGACAACTCTGGGGGTGGGAACAACCATCACCATGGTGGTGAAAATATAGAGAGGAGCAAGGGATGGATAAATTCTATCATTCTGTGCGGCTGGAGCCTTCTCTGTGCAAGGGCTGCATCAACTGCATCAAGCGCTGCCCCACCCAGGCCATACGGGTCAGGGACGGAAAGGCACTGATCAACGCCAAGTTCTGTATTGACTGCGGGGAGTGCATCCGCATTTGTCCCCATCACGCCAAGATCGCCACCTACGACAGGGTGGAGACCGTGCGCCAGTACGAATACACAGTGGCCCTTCCCGCTCCGTCTCTGTACAGTCAGTTTAACAACCTTGAAGATGTGAATATTGTGCTTAATGCTTTAAAGATGATGGGATTTGACGACGTTTTCGAGGTCAGCGCGGCGGCGGAGATCGTGTCTGAGGCAACCAGGCGGTACATCTCGGAGCACCAGGACCAGGTTCCCATTATCAGCACAGCGTGTTCCTCTGTGGTGCGCCTTATACGGGTGAGATTTCCCAACCTGATTCCCCACATGCTGCCTTTAAATCCGCCTATTGAGGTGGCGGCAGGGCTGGCGGCGGAGAGGGCCCTGAAAAAGACAGGGCTTCCCAGGGAGAAGATCGGTATCTTTTTCATCTCCCCCTGCCCCTCCAAGGTGACATACGTGAAAGCGCCTCTGGGGACAGAGAAGAGCCAGGTAGATCATGTGCTGGCCATCAAGGACGTGTACCCCCAGCTTCTGTCCCACATGAAAGCGGTGGGGGAGGATCCGGAGGAGTTAAGTATCTCCGGAAAGATCGGCATCAGCTGGGGCCGCAGCGGCGGGGAGGCCAGCGGGCTGTTTTCGGAAAATTACTTGGCGGCCGACGGAATCGAGAACGTGATCCGGGTGTTGGAGGATCTGGAGGATGAGAAATTTGACAATCTCCAGTTTGTTGAGCTGAACGCCTGCAACGGCGGGTGTGTAGGGGGCGTCCTGACTGTGGAGAACCCCTACGTGGCCGAGGTAAAGTTAAAGCGCCTCCGCAAATACATGCCAGTGGCCAGGAGCCACATGGAAGAGGGAACAGAAGAATATGTGCCCTGGACCACGGGAGTCCAGTTTGAGCCGGTGTTCCGGTTAGGCGACAATATGATGGAGAGCTTCTCCCGGTTAGAGAGGGTGGAACGCCTGTGCAAGAAGCTGCCGGGACTGGACTGCGGGTCCTGCGGAGCGCCTACCTGCAAAGCCCTGGCAGAGGATATTGTCCGGGGAGACGCCAGTGAGAGGGACTGTGTCTACTATCTCAGGGACAATCTCCACAAGCTGTCCCAGGAGGTGGCGATTTTGGCGGAGGACCTGGCGGAACGGGAGAGCGAGAACAAGGACAGAGGCCGGATGAACGCTCTGAAAGAGTACATACAGATGATATCGGAAGAGATGGCCATTCTCGACAGCAAGGTAAAGGATGAGAATGTTACGGCGGATGATGACTGAGAGGAAGGCGGCGCTGCTGCCTGGGCAGGTTCCTGGCGGCTGCCCTTAGGAGGGATCCGCCATAAAAGGCTGGGACTCTCTGGAGGGGATGGAAGCGGCAGAAGCCTGTGAACAGCCCGGTGAGGGCAGCCAGAGCCGGATAACAGGAGAGAATAGAGACTATGACTGTGGAAGAATTGATTAAAAAAGAACTATTCAAGGTAGTGGTGGAAGGAGATGACCTGTCCCGGGAGGTGACAGGCATTTTCTGTTGCGACCTTTTAAGCATTGCTATGGGAAGAGCGCCGTCGGACAGCGCATGGGTGACGGTCATGGGCAATGTGAACACTATCGCGGTGGCGACCTTAGCGGATGTGGCCTGTGTGGTCCTGGCGGAGGGGGCACAGCCCGATGACATGTGCCGGGCCAGGGCAGAGCAGCAGGGAGTGACGGTGCTGGCCACAGAGGAGCCCATTTTTCAGGCGGCCTTAAAGGTCCATGGGCTGCTTCATGGCTGAACTGTACTATGACCTGCATATCCACTCCTGTCTCTCCCCATGCGGAGACGATGACATGACCCCTGCCAACATCGTTGGCATGTCAGTGATCAAAGGGCTGGATGTGATAGCGGTGACGGACCACAATTCCTGCAAAAACTGCCCCGCCGTTCTGGCGGCGGCTTCCGAGTACGGGATTCTGGCCATCCCGGGGATGGAGATCAACACCTCAGAGGAGGTTCACGCGGTGTGCTTGTTCCAGGAGCTGAAGGCTGCCATGGAGTTTGACGCCTATGTGTACGACAAGCTGATCCCGTTTCCCAACAAAGAGGAGATTTTTGGCAGGCAGCTGATCTACAACAACAATGATGAGATCCGCGGTACTGTGCCAAATCTGCTGATCAATGCGACAGATATTTCCTTTGAGGGGCTGTGGGAGCTGGTGAGGAGCTACGGAGGCGTCATGTTTCCAGCCCATGTGGACAAGACAGCCAACAGCCTGATCGCCAACCTGGGATTCATCCCGCCGGACAGCAGGTTTGTCACAGCGGAGGTGAAGGACCTGACAAAGCTTCATAAGCTTAAGAAGGCCAATCCTTATCTGGATGGCTGCGGGATCATCAGCAATTCCGATGCCCATTATCTGGAGCACATCCATGAGCCCCAGCTGACCCTTCAGGTGAAGGAAAAGAGCGTTCGGGGGGTGTTGGAAGCATTGGGTCAAGCTGCTTCGTTGATGGGAAAATGAAAAGAAGGGCCGGCAGATGGAGGAATCTGCCGGCCCTGAACTGTGGGGGATTATTCTGGCACCCACTGGTATGTTCCCCGTTGGCCTACATGGTAGAAGTCCCCGTAGGTGATGTCAAACACGTCTTTATTGATTTTGCTGATATCAATTTTATTTTTAATAAGATACTGCCAGATTCCGCCGCCCGCGATGTTGCCCTGGAAGAGAATTCCTTCCACTTTTCCGTCTCTCAGGATAATCCGCTTGTACTGCCGGCGGTCTTCCCGAATCCGTACCTGGTCTCCTTCTTCTTCCCGGATTCTTCCCACGCAGAGAGTTACCAGACCAAAGAAATTGATGGTGTTTTTAACGGCGTAGGTGTCGGTATAGCTGGCGTTTATGCCGCACATATTCTTTCCGGCGACACGCCCCTGGTCCGCGGCGTTGGGCCAGATTCCGGACAGAGCGGTAATGTCTCCCGCGGCGTAGATGTCCGGTGCCGAGGTCTTCATGGAGGCATCTACGGTGATGCCCCTTTCAGCGGCGATGCCGCTGCCTTCCAGACAGGCCAGGGCGGACCGGACGCCTGCCGCGACGATGATCAGGTCGCAGGGAATCTCCTCCCCGTTGTCCAGGATGACTTTGTGGATCTTTCCGTCGGCCTCGCGTACCGCCTGTGACGCCTTTCTCTCCAGGACAAAGCGGACGCCCGCCTTTTCAAAACGCTCCTGGTAGGCTTTCGCGGCTCGGGCATCCAGCTGCATGGGGAGAATCCGGTCAGCCATCTCCACAATGGTCAGCTTCTTTCCCCGCTCTAAAAGGCCGTAAGCGGCATCCAGCCCCACCAGGCCGGAGCCGATGACCAGAACCTGCTCAGCCTGCCGGGCTTCTCTCACGATGGCCTGGGCGTCAGGCAGATTTCTCAGGCCGTAGACGTTGGAGGCTTTTCGGAGTTCCCCCACGGGAGGGATAAAGCTGTCGGCACCCGCGGCTATGAGGAGCTTGTCATAGCTGACCCTGTCGCCGCTGTCCAGATCAATTTCTTTCGCGTCAGGGGAGATCTTCCGCGCCCGGACGCCTTTTTTCCATTCCACCTGATATCGCTGGAAAAAATCCTTCTCCGTAAAATCAAGACCCTCTTCATCTCGTTCCCCGGAAATGTACTTGTGGAGCATACAGCGGGAGTGGACATAGGTGTCAGCGGAGATCATGAGAATCTCGCCCGCGGGGTCATTCTGCCGGATGGTCTTCGCGGCCTCAATGCCGGCCACACCGGCTCCGATAATCACATATTTCATAGTCACACCTCCTCTACATGGATCGCCTTCTTTGGACAGGAGGCCACACAGGAGGGCTCCCCGCCGGCGTTGACACAGAAGTCGCACTTGATGACCTTGCTCTGGGTCACCGTGTCGGGCTTCAGGACTCCAAAGGGGCAGTTCATGACGCACATAAAACAGGAACCGCACCGGGTCTCGTCGTAAAACACATGGCCGCTTTCCGGGTCCTTGCAAAGGGCGCCGCTCATGCAGGACTTGACGCACTCAGGCTCGTCGCAGTGGCGGCAGAACACAGGTCTGTAGTGCCCGCCGCTGTCTTTTAAAATAAAATTGCGGGACTCATTTTTCGGATCAGTCAGATCCAGGTCGTAGATGGTCCCCGGCGTCTCCCTGTGGGCCTGCATACAGGCGGCGGAGCAGTTTTTACAGCCGTCACATTTTTCGTATTCCACTATGATACGTTTCATGATCCTGCTCCTTTCTATATGTTGAGACCCTGGCGTTTTTCCAGTATAATCCGCTCCAGAATATCAGCGGACTCTTTTGCGTCGCTGTTGATGATTACCTGGCCGCCGGTGAGAGTCTTCATGTCTTCGGTAAGCACCTGAACAGCGGTCTTGCTGCCGGTAATGAAGGGGGGAAGCCCTAAGTGGAGGGGCAGCCCCAGGGCAAGGCCGTAGCAGCCGTCGGCGAGAGCCTGCTCCTCCAGCCACTGGGCGGCGGAGAGCACCAGGGGAAGCTGGGGCAGGTCCACGTTCAGGGCTTCCGCCAGTTCTGTTGCCACGATCTCCAGACGGCCGATGGCCAGGCAGGGACCGAAGTTGAGCACAGGCGGAATTCCCAGCTTCTCACACACGGCCCGCAGCTTCGGCCCCGCGTACTGGGCAGCTTCGGGGGTCATGAGACCGCAGTTTTCGATGCCTCCCGAAGAACAGCCGGCGGTGAGGACGATGATGTCCCTGGCGATCAGCTCTTTCACCAGATCCACGGTGAGTACGTCATGGCCGCCTGCCGTGAGGTTGGAACAGCCCACCACTCCTGCCACGCCCTTGATATTTCCTGCCACGATGAGATCGATAAGAGGCTGCCAGCTTCCGCCCAGGAACTTCTTCAGGGAAATCTCGCTGATGCCGGTCAGGGTGTTGTCGTTGCCGTGGTTCTTCATAAGATTCATGGGCACGCTGCCGCGGCGGGCCTTGTAGGCCTCCACGATCTCCTCAATAATCTGGTCGGTCACGGCAGGCCGGTTCTGGAAATCAAATTCTTTCAGCTGGGCGTTGGCCTTCTTTGCCACGTTGTCGATGCAGATCTGTTTGATCTTCAGCTGGTCGCAGATGGGCTCAATGCCGGGAAGGGTGCAGTTAAACTCGGAGATAACCGCGTCGATGCCGCCTGTTGCCAAAATAGCCTCGCTGGTGTAGTTGTTCCCGGCGTGGCCGTCGAAGATCTCCGTATAGTGAGCCCCCCGGAGCTGCAGGTCCTGTCCCACGCAGGTGCAGCCCACCAGTTTAAAGCCCTTGGCTCCAGCCTCCCTGGCCTTGACCTTCACGTCCTCATCTGTAAGGCGGTTCTGGAGGAAAGTGAACATGGAATGCTGGTGTCCGGTGATCATGATGTTTATGTAGTCAGGGTCAATGACGCGGAGCCCTACGGGAGCAAGACGGATCTCCGGTTCGCCCAGAACCACGTCGTTGAGAAGGTTGGTCAGCACCAAGCCGTAGATGCCGGTGGAGATTCCCAGCTTTAAGCAGTCCAAAAGCATGTTTACCGGATCGGAGTTTAGGTTGGTAGAGCACTTGACAACGCCGTGAAATACCTCGGATTTGGCGCCGCCGGGGAGGATTCCCAGCTCCTTCCATCTGTCATACCGGGGCTTGTAGGCCATCTTTTCGGTGAGGGCCATCTTCTCGTATTCGGGAAGATAGAGATCCTTGAGGACAGCATCCGCCACCGCCTCTGCCCGCCGGTGAATATCCTCCTCCTCAATGCCGAAGATGGAGGCCAGGCGGTTTAAGGTGTTCACGCCTTTGATTTCTCCTTTTGTTCTGGCTGTGTTCTTTACGTTAAGAGCGGTATTTTCCACCACATGGATGTAGCAGCCGGAACCGGAAGCGACGGCGCGGAGAAGGTTTCTGGTGACGATGGTGTCAGCGTTGGCACCGCAGATTCCCCGGGGAGATTCAGGGGTGACGCGGCAGGGGCCGTTCGCGCAGAGGCGGCAGCAGACTCCCTGCAGGCCGAAGGCGCACTTGGTACTCTGGCTGTCTACCCGGTGGTGGGAAGTTTCCATGGGAAGTCCGGCGATGAACTGCTCTAAGGGCTTGTCCGCGCTTTTACAGGTGCTGCATCCGTAACATTGATTCATTTGTATAACCTCCTTATAAAAATGGACTGGTGTAATCAGCACATGGTATTGTATATAGTAAATTTTACTATAAATGAGAAATTATATCAATGGTAATTCCCAGAGAAGGGTCAATGATTTTGCGGGTATTGTCATACCTGGAATCTTGTGATAAAATACTTACAAAGCAAATGATTTCTAAGGCGTGGCCTCTGACAAGGGGCTATAAGCCGTTTCGCGGCCAAGGGCTGTGTCTGTGAAAGTTCTTATCTTTCTGTCAGGAAATCCTGCTTTAAAATTCACAATATAATTAAGAAGCAGGAGAGTATAGGATATCCCCGGGAGGGAATCCCGCTGATTTTCCTGCCGGAGGGAGGTAATATGGCGTATAAGGTAACGATGGGGCAATTGGCGGCACAGGGGGTGAAGGATAAGGAAACAGCGATCCCCAAATTGACAATTCAGGAGGCAAAGACCAGGCTGGCTCATATGAACCTTGTTGATCAGTTCCTGTTTGACGAGGTGATGGAGTATCAGGATGCTTTCCAGGCAACCGTCAGCATATTGATGGGTAAAGAGATCACGTTTTTGAGCAAAGGGGAGACGGAAAAAGAATTTCGTGTCTCGCCGGAACTGCGGCAGTCCAGGCTGGATTCTGTGGCAATGGATAAAAACCATGTGATCTATATGGTGGAGATGCAGAAGCGGAACACAAAAAATATCAGCAGAAGAAGCAGATTTTACCAGGGCCATGTGGATGTGTCCCTGCTGCCACCGGGAACGGCGGATTTCAACATTCTGAAAGATGTATGCCAGATTATGGTGACACCGTTTGATGTATTTGACAGGGGATTGTACCGATATACTTTTAAAGGTGTGTGTGTGGAATGCCCTGACCTGGAGATCGGAGATGGGGCGTGGCGAGTGTTTATTAACACCAAAGGGAAAAATCCTCAAAAGTTTCCCCGGGAGTTTTTAGATTTTATGAGGTACATTACAAGATCAACAGACGCGCTGGCCCAAGAGTCTGAAAGCGAAAAGATAAAGATTATCCATAAGAGGGTAAAAGAAGTTAAACAGTCAGAAAAGGCGGGAGTGAATGTCATGCGGAGATGGGAAGAATTAGCTATGGAGAGAGCTGAGGCAAAGGAAGAGGGTAGGGAAGAAGGAAGAGAAGAAGGAAGGACTCTTGAGATATATTCCATGGTTCAGGATGGGGATATTTCTCCAGAGCGTGGGGCAAGAAGGCTGGGAATCACCGTTGAGGTACTGAAGGACAGAATGTCTGCTTCTGGGGATCTGTATTCAAAGATATGATACAAAAATAGAGGGCTATAGCCGGCATATGACGAGCTGAGATTTGGAATTCTTAAGGTTCAATTAAGCCTCTTGCTTTTTCGGGAAAAATGGATTAGTCTTTATAAGGAAATACCAGTCATCGGATGAATTCTGTCCATGCTGAAAGAAGATCATGAGAAGGGGGAGAAAGAAAGACAGCGGTATGAGAAAAAGCAGAAAAAAAATGTGGGCAGTTCTCTGCGCCGCCATGCTGACCATGGCATGCGCGGGGAATGTCTGGGCAGATGAAGCGGCTCAGGGAGGCCACTGGATCAATGTGGAGAAAGGTCCGGGGGTAGCCCAGTGGGTGGACGACAATGGTGTGGTGACAGAGCAGCCGGGAGATGAGCCAGATCAGGGCCAGGATTCCCAAGACCCAGGTGAGACAAGCCAGTCAGGCGAAGATGGCCAGGCGGCAGCCGAAGCTGGTGAGAACCAGGAAGGCCAGGTGAGCCAGGAAGGGGAAGGGAGCGCCCAGACCGCGGAAAGCGGTCAGGGAGAGGATCCCGCTTCCGCTGACCAGGCAGCAGGCCAGCCAGAAGGTTCTCAAGGAGAGCAGGTCCCGGAAGCCGCCCAAGAGGGACAGGGTCAGGAGGCGGCCGGACAGCAGCAGACCGGCCGTGTCATTGATCCTGGCCGTCCCATGGTGGCGCTGACCTTTGATGACGGCCCTTTTGCCCCAGTAGGCAACCAGATCATGGACTGTCTGGCCCAGTACGGAGGAAAGGCTACTTTCTATGTAGTGGGGAACCGCTGTGCCAGCTATGCCGCCGAGATGCAGCGCATGGCAGCGGAGGGCCACGAGATCGGCAATCACACCTATGAGCACAAATACCTGCACAAATTGAGCGCGGAACAGATCCAGTATCAGGTGAATAAGGGCAGCGAGGCTATCCAGGCTTCCTGCGGCGTGATCCCTGCTACGGTCAGGCTTCCGGGAGGCAACAAGAACGCTACGGTTCTTGCCAATGTTCATCAGCCCATTATCATGTGGAGCATTGACACTCTGGACTGGAAGACCAAGAACACCCAGAGCACTGTGGATAAGGTCTTAGGTTCTGTCAGGGATGGGGACATCGTGCTGATGCATGAGCTTTATGCCCAGACAGGAAACGCGGCGGTCCAGATCATCCCGGCCCTGGTGGAGCGGGGCTTCCAGCTGGTGACAGTAAGCGAACTGGCTCAGTATCGGGGCGGACTGGCGGGAGGTAGGATTTACTCGGCGTTCCGGCCATAGATGGGACATGACTCAAAAGGCTTTTCGAAGATATAAGCTGTCTTCGGAGAGCCTTTTTGAGTATGACGGGCATCCCCGATATAGACGACAGGGAACAGCGAGTCAATTAGTTGACGCCGCTGTAGAGGCTTTGGCGGGGATTTTTAGAAAAGGAGGGCTTTGATGAAAGAGATACCGGATTTTGATATAGAGCGGTCACAGTCAGTTGACTATATTATGGGAAGCGGGCTGGCGAAAAAAGCGTTTGAGGAGCCGCCCTTTAAAAATTATGCCAATATACTGAAAGAACTGATCGAGAGCATTGACCGTCTGGCGGACAACTGCCACATGCCGGAATTTACCAACCACGCCATGCCCCATGTGTGCGGTATGGTGAAGAGAGCCTCAGAATGGGGAGAGAACGACGGCTGGCTGGGGGCTGCCAGCCCTCTGGAAGCCGCTTGTCTTCTCATGGCCCTGGTGATCCACGATATCGGCATGTTGTCCCGGGACAGCAGGGATATACCGGACAGCGAGAGGGAGAAATATTTAAAAGGTTTGTCCGAACCGTCAAATTGGGTGCGGCGCACTCATGTGGCCAGGATAGAAAAGCTGGTGAAGTCATTGCTGGAAGACTATATGAATGAGGACCAGAAGCTGGAGACATATTTGAATGTGATCATCGGCATGGCGGAGTCCCATGAGAAATGGCCCTGGGATCCGGGGTTTGTATCAAGAGAAGAGGACATTTTACAGATTGGCTTAAACAAGGAGAGGGTGGCGGCTTTTAACGGGGTGATAGCTGTGTGCGACCTGCTGGACGAGGATTACAGCCGGTGTGACGCGCGGACCCTGCTGAGACATCGCCATGGAACCACAGAGAACAGGGCCCACTGGATCCGCCATGGGCTTACAAAGAGCGTGGAAGGGGTCAGCGGCCACAGGACAGTGGTCAGGATGCGGAGGCTGGACTGCCAGGACCTCCGGATGGAGATGGTGTACAGAACTTTACGAAATCACTACAGGCTGGTCAAGCTGTACAATGATGTTCTGAAGGTTATTGGCGGGGAAGTGGGGCAGATCGAGTTCTGCCCCGGCGACGGAATACCCAGGGAGGAGGACGGGATCTCCAAAGAACTGGAAGCGTACAGAGATGATCCGGAATTCCGATATAATCTGGCCCCTCAGTTGATAGCGACCTTTCTGAAAGAAGCCCGGAATCAGGACAGCGGGGACAGCCGTATGAGGCAGAGGCTGGATGAGATTGGCTTAGAGACCGTGGACCTGTCCCAGATGGAAGAATTTTTCCAACCAAAACGGATGTGGTATCCAGAGGAAAGAGTGATCAGAGGAAAAGGGACCATCCAGGAGAGACTGGAGTATGCCCGCCGGATCGCGGAGGAAGCTTATGCCAACGGCGAGATAGAAAAGCTGAGGCACATCTGCGGGGCGGTTCTCAATGAGATAAGCCACCAGGCCGTGCCGCTGGAACAGAAGTACTGGGCCTTGACCTACTTATTGATCTATGAGACGGGAACCATGGATTTTTATGAGGCCCAGGATAAGCATCACAATGCTCTGATGCCTATGGCGTGCGGTAAGGCTCCAGGTAAGTCGGACAGTCCTTACCAGGGGCTTTTGGATGTGGTTCTGTGCTTTCTGGAACCCAGGATCTCGGAAACATTTATAGAGGAGTACAGGGATCACCTGATGAAGTATGATTACTCTGGCCTGGCAAATGACTCTGCCACCGCCCTTTTGATTCGTAGGGCGGTGGGACAGTTCTGGTTTTGGGATAAAGAAGGTGACAGCTGGCGTCAGGTTTCCGGCCATATTCGGCAGACAGCCGGAGAGGGCAGTCTGGCCAGAGGGTTAAAACAGCAGGAAAAACGTCTGGAGCTTCAGGATAGGATTCTCTATGGTAAGGAAGAAGTGACCGATCAGGAGTTTATGGAGGCTGATCAGCCTGCCATGGCAAAGGCATGGTATGACTTTTATCAGGCGGACTGGCAGAAAGTATGGGAGGATTTTCAGGAGCTGGTTCAACTCGCGGAGCATAATCAGGATCTGTTCTGCGCGGTTCAGGGATTTCAGAACATGACTGGCAGGACAATTGAGTGGAACGGGATCAATGTAGGAGATGAGTTCAGGAAGGATGGAAACGGAGGGATCTACCGTTATCAGAGGAGATCAGGGGAACAGGCCCTCTCCCGGTTCTGGAAAACAAGGGAAAGCTGTATCGAGACCGCTTTGGCGAAGAACCAGATTAACCCCAGGGATACGGCCGGCAAACGAATCAGCGTCCTGCGGCTTATTTCCCTGAGACAGCTGGAGGCCCTGGAGAACTGGAACTTGGGAGAATATCTGGAGTCTGTGAGAAATGAGGCCAGGTGGACCTATGATACGGCTGTGTATGAAGATAAAAATGGACATTACCAGGGGTACAGGGGCAATCTGCCTGATGCTGTCATTACTTTGATTCAGGGTATGAGTTCCGAGGAAGTGTCAAAAGAGGAAAAGCAGGAGCTGGCGGCAAAGATGTACCGATATTTTCCGGATGGTTTTAATAAAGTGGCAGAGTACATGGTAACAAACAGACAAAAATGTATGTGGGTTTACCAGGTGGAATGGCTGGAAGATCTGATCGGCCAGTTTGACGGGCAGCATCTTAGCAGGGTCCTGGAGTGGCTGATCCAGTACAATGAGTTTAAGGGTACACAAAAAGCCCATCTTAATCTGGGGGAGTACAAGTTTTTGGGGCAGGTGGCGGAGCGTTTTACAGAGGAAGACTGGAGGGTGATCATGCCCATAGGGGAGACGCTGTATAACAGTTATTTTTTGTATAACGCCAATGAGACATTTGCCTTGACAGGCCTGGAATCCATGCCCCTTTCTGACTGTGAAAAAATGTTGGATAAGATCAGCAGGTGGCCGAGTGAGAGACAGAAGAGGAATACGGTTTACCAGATCTGTGTCGCCTTAAGCCAAAAAAGAGGGGTGGAGATTAACGGGAAGCTTCATGAACTGGTCTGTCAGTGCCAGAAGACAGATCCCTGCCAGCTTTATGATGAGCTGGATAATCTGATTGACATAAAAAACCTTCTGGAACTAAAAACCATTGATATACAGGGAATCTGCCAGTCCGCGGAGACCACCATGGAAACTTTAAAAAAAGCGGATCTTTTTGGGTATAATTTGGAAAATTTCAAGGATATAGAAGGCAGATTCACCAACCAGAACTGGAGCCTGGCGCCGGAGGAAAAGGTGCTGTCTATAATCCGAGATTTTTGCGGGTTTTTAAAAGATTACAGAGGAAGAATGTCCAAGATGTATTTTTCCAGTATCTGCGCTCTTCTTAATAAGATTACGGGAACGGGAACCGAGAGGGAAAGGAGAGAGATCGGGGAATTTTTTGTCCGGGAATATGTGCGCTGCCGGGAAAAGATCGCCATAGAAAACACCAGGCTTGAATATCGGGACAGTCCTCTTAATACCTTCCATATGGATTTTTTTGGAAAGGAGACTCCGGAGCGGGCCGTATTTTCCGTTCTGGTAAACTGTATCAGGGACATCCCCGGCCAGGACCGCCAAGACTGTGTTTTGTGGGGAATCGACGCGGTGGCGTCGGGATATGAACAGATGTACTATTATGGGATGTTTTTGTTTACGTATTATTGCCTGAAAGGGGAGGGGGATCTCCGACAGACAGCGCTGGGGGGACTTTTGTATATCCGGGGGCAGCTTGAGGCCAAGGATGAGCGATTTGAGGGGAAACTGGAATCCGTGCTCCAGGCATGGTCTGGCCTGGAAGGCTTAGGGGAGTGGTTTGACGGAAAGGGATTTAAAGAAACAGCACGCCAGGACAGGGAATACGGGGAGCTGTTTTTAATTCCTCTCAGACAGATCAAAGAGCGGTCCGTGAATCCCCGGTTGCGGAATCAGGAGGTGTGAGATGGAATCAGTGGAATCTGATTTGGGCAGGAAGATGAGGGATGCGCTGAGATTGTACGGGGGAGATATCCGAGTCAGGGAGGATAATGGGCAGTTGGGGGACAGGCGGTACAGGGATTCTTTCCGGGGAGATGAGAAAGCGTACAAGACACTGAATGCCCTGCTGTATCCGGGAATTGATAATGAATTTACCCGGATCAGCAAGGAGAAGGGAAGACTGAACCCGATTTTTCTAAGACATATTGACAAGTCCATGGAGGTATACCTGGATATCTTCCGCCTGATGTGTCAGGAACACAGACACGGCAGGGAGGAGATCATTGTCAAGAGGGTGGAAAGGGAGAGCTCCCTGGAAATTTTGAAAAAAGGACAGACGGTTTCCTTTTTCTCAACCTCAAGGGCCGGATACAGCCAGTCCTTCGCGGAAAAAGAGGGAGTGATCCTTCTGGAGATTCATGTGACATCAGATGTGCCTTATGTGGACTTTCAGGAGGCATTGGGGAAAGAGTACAAGCGGATGGAGGAGCGGGAGGTGCTTTTGCCGCCCTTTGCGGATTTCTCCATACAGGAGACAGCCATGGACCGGGCTTCGGGGAAATCCGTTCGGGATCTTGATGGCCGCCGCCCTTTGGGCAGGTATGAGATCAAGACAAAAGGATTTTCTGATTCTGGCTGGAAGCCTCTGGGAGCAGGTTCCCCGGAGCGTATGAAACAAGATCTTTTAGCTGGCAGCCACATGGCCGGGGAAGCTGTTGAGGCTATGAACCGGGGAGAATGGCAACAGGATTTTTCCGCCTACATCACATGGAAAAAACAGCTGAGGGAGTACCTGAGGGAAAGATTTTTCTATATGTGGTCCTTAATCCCTGAAAATAATTTCCAGAATCCGGTGTGAGAGGTAAGCTCCAAGGCAGATGGAGGCTAAGTAAATCCCAATCCCCGGCCCAATCCCTAAGGCCAGGGAAATCTCCCGGAACACCACCTGTGTCAGGGGATAGTAGGGGGAGATGTAAAACATGTCCGCCCTGCCCCTGGTGAACAGGTTGATACCAGTGGCTATGAGGCAGAACAGAAAAAACAGTAAAAGGGCGGATACAAAATCCTGGCCGTTTTTCCCGGCCAGCCCGGAGGCGGTGCAGTATAATGCTAGAAAGACCAGCAGGACATGCCACAAAAGCCCGTGGAGAGTCAGGGTCCAGTAAGGGTGCATAAGCCCCGAGGGCTCCAAAAGAGCCATGATTCCCCCAAGAAATCCGAAGGACTGGAGATAGACAGCAGCGGCCTGGCGGCATTGCCCGTGAGGGAGAAAAGGAAAAACCAGGCATAAGTACATGGGAGTGCTGCACAGCTGAAACGGAAAATGCCACCAGTCATAAAATCCCTGGTTTACCACCGCGTATAAAAACAGCTGTTTGTAGATCTCGCCCAGGGTCAGGGTTATGCCGCATACAAACAACACCAGGTCATTTTTTTCCAGACCTGTTGGCTTTATGTCTGAGATACCGGGTGTGGCCCGGGGCCGCCTTTTTCCAGGGCTGACCCCGGGCCTGCCCTTTACATTTGACACAGCAGGCGGAGCTTTGGCCGGGGTATGGGAAAGTCCGCTTTTGGATCCAGAGGCAGAAGCGGCGGGGTCTGACAGCGGCGGGCATAAGAGTCTGGTAAGCCCCACAGCGGCGGTCAGCCCTGTCAGGAGAAAAAATATGTGGAAAGCCGACCAGGGAACCGGCGGTGTCATAGGCCAGGCGGTTTTTTGGATAATGGTCCATATCATGAGAAATCCCCCTTCGTGTGATTAGTATACCCCAGCCTGGAGCGGCAGACAATGGTCAAAAAGCAGGATTATGGAAAGAAATCCACAAGAAAATATAAATTTGGTAAAAGTTCTACTTGATTAATCTGAGAAATGATATATAATGAATTACTAGCAATGTAATTTTTATACATTATATTGCATATATATGAGGAGGAGATTATAATTATGAAAAAACAGATACTTGCGCTTTTTATGGCTGCCGTTATGGCAGGTTCCCTGACAGCATGTGGTTCTTCCGGGGCCGATGCCACCACAGCGGCGGCTACGGAAGCGGCTACAACAGGCGGTGACGCCGCCGAGGCGGCCACAACAGCCGCAGACGCGGATCAGGAGAGCAAAGAGGAGACAACGGCGGCAGAGTCCAAGGCCGCGGACAGCGGGACAGCCGGGGGAGTGCTGGTGATGGCTACCAACGCGGAGTTCCCGCCATACGAGTATCACGACGGCGGCGAGATCGTTGGCATTGATGTTGAGGTCGCGGGAGCCATTGCCGAGAAGATGGGCCTGACCCTGGAGATTGAGGACATTGCCTTTGATTCTATTATCCCGGAGCTTCAGTCCGGCAAGGCTGATATCGGCGCGGCGGGAATGACTGTCAGCGAGGATCGTCTGAAGAATGTGGATTTTTCTGATACCTACACTACCGCTTCTCAGGTGATCATTGTAAAGGAAGACAGCGATATCGCCGGGCCTGACGATCTGGCAGGCAAGATCATCGGTGTTCAGCTTGGAACTACAGGCGACATCTACGCTTCCGACTATGAGGCGGAAGGTTCCACCATTGAGCGTTACAATAAGGGCTTTGAGGCTGTTCAGGCCATGATCCAGGGCAAGATCGACGCTGTGGTTATTGACGTGGAGCCGGCCAAAGTGTTCGTGTCTCAGAACGAGGGCATCAAGATCTTGGACGAGGCTCTGACCGTTGAGGAGTACGCTATCGCGGTGAAGAAGGGCAACACAGAGCTCTTAGACCAGATCAACGGGGCTCTGGCAGAGCTGAAGGCTTCCGGAGAACTGCAGGCCATTATTGATAAATATATTTCCGCGGAGTAAGCCGCGGGGGCAGCCGTGAAGCCATCTTAAGGCTGCCCGGAGCTTTCATGAGAATAGAGGAAGGGTACAATGATCGAGAAATTCAGCCAGGATTTTTACCAGAATTTTATAGAAGATGACCGGTGGAAATATATTGTGGATGGTCTGGGAAATACCATCAAGATCACGTTTTTCGCGGTATTGGTTGGTATTCTGCTGGGATTTTTGGTGGCAGTGGTCCGCTCCACCTATGAGAAGACAGGAAAGCTTAAGCTTTTGGACCTGCTGTGCAAAGTGTATCTGACGGTCATCCGGGGAACTCCGGTACTGATCCAGCTGATGATCATCTACTTTGTGGTGTTCGGCTCCGTCAGGATTGATAAGGTTCTGGTGTCGGTGCTGGCCTTTGGAATCAACTCAGGGGCTTATGTGGCGGAGATCTTCCGGGGCGGCATCATGTCTATTGACAACGGGCAGTTTGAGGCGGGCCGCAGTCTGGGGTTCAGCTATCCCCAGACCATGTTCTATATCATCATGCCCCAGGCATTTAAAAACGTGCTTCCGGCCCTGGGAAACGAGTTTATCGTGCTCTTAAAGGAGACCTCTGTGGCCGGATACATCGCGGTGCAGGATCTGACCAAGGGCGCGGACATCATCAGGAGCCGTACATACAGCGCCTTCATGCCCCTTATGGCGGCAGCGGTTATTTATCTGGTAATGGTTATGATATTTACTTACTTTGTGCAGAGGCTGGAGAGGAGGCTGAGAAACAGTGACCACTGATCATACCCAAGGACATCCCGGGACATATGATCCTGTGGGAGAGGAGGCGCTTCGCGGCATGTGGGATAGAAAACCGCTGATCCAGGTACAGCGTCTGCGGAAATGTTTTGATGAGATAGAGGTTTTAAAAGACATCAGCGTGGACATCCACAAAGGGGATGTGGTCTGTGTCATCGGCCCTTCCGGCTCAGGCAAAAGTACATTTCTGCGGTGCCTCAACCGTCTGGAGGAACCTACAGACGGGAAGATCTTTTTTGAGGGCATTGATATCACGGACCCAAAAACTGACATTGACCTGCACCGCCAGAAGATGGGCATGGTGTTCCAGCAGTTTAACCTGTTTCCTCACATGACCATCATGAAAAACCTGACAATCGCTCCCATGAAGCTTCAGGGCAGGAGCCGGAGCGAGGCCGAGGGCCAGGCGAAGAGGCTTTTGGAGAGAGTGGGGCTGGCAGACAGGGCAGAATCCTATCCAAGCCAGCTTTCCGGCGGTCAGAAGCAGAGGATCGCTATTGTCCGGGCCCTGTGCATGAACCCGGATGTGATGCTGTTTGACGAGCCTACCTCCGCGTTAGACCCGGAGATGGTAGGCGAGGTGCTGAATGTTATGAGGGATCTGGCAAAGGAGAAGATGACCATGGTGGTGGTGACCCATGAGATGGGATTTGCCCGGGAGGTGGCCAGCCGGGTTATGTTTATGGATGACGGGTATTTTCTGGAAGAGAATGCGCCGGAGGAATTTTTCTCCAACCCGAAAAATGAGAGGCTTAAGAACTTTTTAGGCAAGGTGCTGTAGATTGGTTTTAGATGGTGAAGACCTGGAAGATCTTTTTGGGAGATCTTTCGGGTCTTTTTGGATGCTGGTCTTGAACAAATAGGTCCTTTCCGATATAATAAATTTAGATTTCCAATCCAATTGATTGTTACGAAAGAATTGGGATAGATTTAAATTTATGTAGGAAACAGTAAATAAAAGCATAATTATAGGAGGAAGGCAAACGCGCGGCGTTTCTAGGATGCCTTCCGACGACCTGGCAGGTGACGCGAAGCGGCGCGTGCCGATTCCCGATGGAGGAAGGCAAACGCGCGGCGTTTCTAGGATGCCTTCCGACGACCTGGCAGGTGACGCGAAGCGGCGCGTGCCGATTCCCGATGAAAGGAGGGCAATTTGGCGGAAAAAGATATTGTGACAAAAGATTATATCAAAGACACAGAAGTCTTTGCGGACGCGTTTAATTATTTGATTTTTGATGGGAAACCGGTGATTAATCCCTCAAAGCTTCATGAGATGGACCCAGTGGAGATCGGCATGCCCTACGGAGAGGGGAAGACAAGGGGGACGGTACAGAAATTTCGGGACAGTTTAAAGTATCTGACTGCCATGGAGGATGAGAGCGCGGCATATCTTTTACTGGGAATTGAGGCCCAGTCGGATATCCATTACGCCATGGCTGTAAGGAATATGGTCTATGATGGTCTCCAATACGCGTCACAGGTAGAGAAAGCGGCAAAATCCCATCGCGACGCGGCAAAAAAGAGAAAGATACAGATCAATGAGACCGAAGAGACTGGGGAAAAAGATAGAGCAGATACCCGCCTGAAAGCAGGGGAGTATTTAAGCGGCTTTTATAAGGAAGACTGTCTTATTCCGGTGATCACGCTGGTAGTCCTGTTTAACGCGGAGCCATGGGATGGTCCGATGAGTATCTACGATATGCTGTCAGTGAAGGATCCGAGAATCTTATCCTTTGTCCCAGACTACCGGATCAATTTAATCGCCCCATCCCAGATCAAAGCAGAGGATATGGATAAATTCCGAAGCAGTCTGAGGGAGGTGCTTCTCTATATAAAGTATTCCAAAGATCGGGAACAGCTTAACAGGTTATTGGAGAGTGACCCACAATTTCGAAGTCTGGATATAGAAGCGGCAGTCGTGATCAATACGGTTACGAATTCCGGACTGAAGTTTGACAGGAAGGAGAAAACAGTAGATATGTGTCAGGCAGTAGCGGATATGAGAAAAGCAGAAAGACAAGAAGGAAGACAAGAAGGAAGACAGGAAGGTGAGAGGAAAGCGACTGCCCGAATCAACAAACTTAATTCAATACTGATTGGGGCCAATCGACTTGATGATTTAAAGCGTGCTTCCGAAGACACCTTATACCAGGAAAAGCTTATGGCAGAGCTTCTTGTGGATGAAAAGTGAATCTCCAATCTGCGTCACAAGGCCCAAACGCTTTGGCAAGACGGTTATGGCCAGCGTGATCGCGTTATTTTTGGAAAGGGGAGGACAGCAGGAGAATTTTCCAGAGGCTTTTCATAAGCGGCCATGAAGGCTTCGAAAGATATCTCAACAAGCATAAGTGATCTATACACTTTTAATGAAACGATATTTATGAATATGAAGACGAGGTAAAGTTTATCGTTGTCCTTGACGGGTGGGACTTTATCTACCATCAGGATTTTGTCACTGGGGAAGAGAAAGATGCGTTTACCAGGTTCTTAAGCATTCTTCTGAAAGACCAGACTTATATGGAGATATAAGTTTGCGGACATGGTGCGCCAGAAACCAGCTTTTGGCTATATCTATCAGTTGGCGACAGAATCCCAGAGGATGCTAGACGTCACAAAGGCAGAAGATACAGAAACCATGGCTGAAATATTAGAAATTACACACAACACAGAGAGTCCTCTGGTCCGGTACAGTACAGCAAAGAGGCGGAGCTGTCCAAGGTCATCACCTTTGTGTATCTTGACAGAAGGCTGGGAGAGGGGCCAAGGTGTGCTGGCTGGGTCCTTGCGGTGGGGAGCCTATAACAGGAAAAACGGGAGCAAACGGCACGAGTACAAGGTGGAGGTGCTGAGGCAGAGGCTGGAAAATAACCAGTAGTTGCTATTGGATAAAAAATGAGGGAAGTTGCCAAAATGTATACATTTTGGCAACTTCCCTTTTCTCTTAATATTTATACAGATTACTATGAACTTCGTTAAAAGTCAATAGGAAAACTCACTTTTCTTTTGGTTATCTTTCTCATTCGGGAGCTTGATCCAAAAAGTATACCTTACGGCACAAAGTGCCCCCGGCTCCGGAGGAGCGTACATTTTGAGCGCCGCCGACAAATTCCATGCCGAATAAGCTGGGCAGTCAT
>CAJUSJ010000045.1 GCA_910588865.1 uncultured Lachnospiraceae bacterium | reverse complement strand
TTCACGTCGTCTGTCACCTGGCCAGGGAATGCAGAATGGACATTCCGTCCTTTCAGTGGGGAAGCAATATTTTGAATGATTGTCTTTACCTTGGTGTCAAGAATGGGGCGGTACATGAGATTGTACCTACGGGCGCTGAACTTCTTTATACGTCTTCGGTAATGACGGGCTTTAAGGTTGAGTCTGGACAAAGTATGATCGCGATTCCCATTAAAAGCCAAAACCTGGATGGAACTTATAGAATTATTGCCAATGGAAATATTTCTTTTAAGAAGAGTTATAATAATGGCGCGTTTGTCGCGTTCCAGATTTATATGGGAAGCAACAAGGTCATTAACATGAAAGCATGGACAAGCAAGGATATTTCTGGAAAAGAGAAAATGGAAGAGGGCTTTGCGGAAATTGTGATTGATAATAGTGAAAAATCAAAAATCAAGACAAAAGTTATCGCTCCAAGTGGAAGCAAACTCCAGCCAAAGTCTGAAATCAATAATATGCTTCAGCTGTGCCAGAATTACAAGAGATGTAAGAACAAGCAGGAAAAGAGCAACATCGCGAAAAGTATTGCCTCTTGTGTAAGCAGTATTTGTAATGCGGGAAATAAAGATGAGTTCGCTGGAAGTATACTGGATACTTTGGCAAGTGTTTTATCTGAAGAGTCCAGACAGAGATTATTTGTAATAGCGCGAAAGATTGGAGGCGAATGGAATGACTCAGAGAAGAGAAAATTAGCAATGGCTTGTATGAGTCAGATCAGCGCGGATATCAGTGGGTTTTTAACAGGAGGTCCCAAAGTTTCTACAAATATTCAGGCAATTCTCACCTTGAGTATCTGCGCTAACATGGATCAGCTTACCAGATTATCTTCTCTTCATGATTACACAAGCTATCATCAGGCCTGCCTGTATACCCATGCGAAGACGAGATCCGATTTTCGGTGGATTCAGGATGAGTTTGAGGCGGATGTAAAGAAGGCGTTTAAGAGCATGAACAGCAATATTCAGTTCAGCTCTTATGCGATAGGAGTCGCTCTAAAAAAAAGAAGGGATAGAAAGAAGTATCTTATCAGCAAAGGCAGAGGGAGTATTTCTCGGAAATTGATGGCAATATTATCCACAACGCGTTTGATACCATCAGGGATTTGGATTATTATTACACAGTTGTTACGACCAAAAGGTAGGAAAGAGCAAGAGGAATTGTAGTTAAAATGATAAATGGCGAACGGCTCAATGTGGATGAAGAGCAGTTCCTTCTCACTAAACTTGAGCAGTAAAAGAGGGAATCAAAGAAATACAGACACAGAAGGCATAACACTTGTCTTACGTGTCTGTATTTTTTAAATTGGGTCAAATCCTCCCATTCCCTTCAGCCCTTTCTCCCTTAACCGTTGATGCGTAAGCGCTGTTGCACAACCCCAAAACAGCGGACAAGATAAACAGTGTCTCAATGCCCAAAGTCTTCCAGATCCACCCGCCGCACAACGCGATCAGTATGGTGATAAAGTGGTTCACCGACACGCCGGTTGATATGGTGGCTCTGACCTCATCCTCATTTTCCGAGAGATCCTGAACATATACATTGGAGGCCATGGAGGCCAGGGAGATCACGGAGTCCAGCACATAATTGACACAGCATATGATGAAAGCGATATGTGTCGGGAAGATGTGATGGGCGAAACCGTAAAAAAAGCAGACAATCACCAAGATCAATGTGTCGGTGATCATCACGATTCGATAGCCGAAATGGTCAATGATCTTGCCTACAGCCGGTGACGCGAAGAAGCAGCAGACAGAGGATACGGCGAAAAGGATACTGATCACCATGGCGTTTGCGCCGTAGAACAGCACAAGCACATAAGGGCCGAAGGTGAAGAAGATCTGTTTTCTCGCGCCGTAGAACAATTCCAGCATATAATATTTTTGATATTTTTTTCGGAAATAGAATCGCTGTTTGGTTTTATCAGTCTCACTGTGCCCGGACATCTGTAAAGAAGAGAGAAATCCGAGGAAAATTACCGCCGCGCTCAGCCAGAAGACGGAGCGAAACAGACCCAGGGAGCTGTCAAAGACGGCGAAAATAAGAATAACGATAATGTAGCCCGCGAGAGTACCCATCTGGTAAACCGCGTTCTGAATTCCCAGAGCCGAACCACCGTGTCCCTCTGTTGAGTATTCCAGGGAGAGAGTGTTTTTCATGCCCAGCTGTATATGTTCACCCAGGGAATATATAAAAATAGGTAATATGACAAGAACCCGGTTAGCGGGGATGATAGCGTGGGCAGCCATGCCGACCAGGGAAAACAGCGCGCCGATTTTGTAGATTTTCTCAGCGGACATGGTATACAGCATCGCCAGGATAAAGATCAGCGCCAATCCCGGCAGTTCTCTGAAAAATTCGGATACTCCTTTGTCAAAAGCTGACATGGAGACCATTTCCGCCAGGTAGTTGTCAAAAACTCCCTTATACAAACCGTATGCCAGCCCAAAGGTCATCATGGAGAGAAAGAATGCTTTATATTTTGTGTCCGGACGGAAGATTCCTTCAAATTGTCTCATATGGGGTCAGTCGCTCCTTCTTTCGTTTTTTACGCGCGGGGCGGAGAGGAGATGTGGCTGTTTGGCGGCCTCGCGCTTGCAGAAAATTTCGAACTTGCCTGTCGGCAGGAAAGTGATTATTGAGTGTTGATCAGATGTCTTAAAATATGTTTCTCAAAATTTTCTACACTATTTTTTACAAAGTTTTTCCTGTTACGGGGATCAACAAGGCGGATCGCTGAGGAATTCATATGCTTGAAATCCGGCACATCTTCATAATAGCCGTCCCGACGCTTGCCGTTTGGGTAACACCAGGTAATCCACCAGTTCACAGGAGTAAAAATATCCTGATTTATATAGTTCGCGGCCTGCTCCAACATCTGCTCTGTGATCTGGAACACCTCACAACCTTCGGAGACATCAATGTCACCTTCCGCACTGGTATCAAATAAGGCGATCCCAGCGAAAAGATTGTATTCCACTTCTATACGAAACCACATTTGGATGCTTTCAGGAGAAAATTTCGCGTTTTTCACGATATAGTTTAATCCCGGACAAGTCGATGGGTTTCCGTCATAAAATTTCTCGTTACATTGTTCTTCGTATGTGTAATAATTGAATGTCCTCTCAAGCTCCAATCCATATTTTAGGGCTATTGGTTCCATAGCTTCCTTGAAATCATCAAACATAAGCCGCATGAGAGTTACTTTCGCGGTTTTCATGGATTTCTCAATTTCGATTCCCGCTCGAAAGGAATCCGGTGATTCATATAGTAATTTCAGATTTTTCTCCATAAGTTTTTGTTCCCTTTGGTCTGTTACCGCGCGGATGGCGTCAATATACTGGTTAATCATTGATTTTAAGGGTTCATGTAACTGCATTGTCAGTTTTTCCAACCATCTGCATATATCACATGCCCATGAGACACACTGTATATTTTCAAGGGGCAAAAGATCGGTTCCTCCCTTCTGTTTCCGACTGTATTCTGAGGGAGCGTCTCCAAACCTTGTCAGATAAACCAGCCGGGCATTTCTCACGTATTGAAAGTAATCATAGCATTGTCCTTCTTGTTCGCCGGCGTAAATTTTAACTTCAATGGGAATGAAAAAGCGGGAGTTTTGAATTACAATGTCAATGCGCCGCTCGTTGTCAATTACAAACTCTTTTGTGACATCTGTACGCGAGAGCAGTAAATCGCTCATGGAATATATTTTTAATATTTGTTGGACAAAAGATTTCAAAAATAATATTCCGCATCCGTGCTGTCCTTCAGGATTTAACAAGTCTGCCAGGAAACGGCAGATGATGACTTCCTTGGAAGTGATTTCCAATATATTGAAGATATTGTAATCCGAAAATGGCGAGCGGGGAGGGATTCCACCCAGATTCTCGCTTATTTTGGAGAGAAGTTCTAAATTTTGTTCCATGTTAAAATCCTCCTGTGGTTTTCGGCCAGGGCTGGGGTTTTAGACATATCCGCTCCGAAGGAAAATGTTCATCAAAGCGAACAGGTGCCTGGCACTTGAGCGGGGAGAAAAGCCCAGCCTCTCCCTGCTCGGTTAAAATTACAGATGACTGTCAAAATAAGCCAGCATCTTTTCATATTCTTCTGGCAGATAGTCATGGTCCAGCCCTTCATAGTAGTGGAATTCCAATTTGTCAGAAGCTCCGTAGAGAGCGTATACCTGTTCCATCTTCTGCTGGATATAGCGGACACCTTCCACCGGGCTTCCGATGGGGATATCCTCTGCCTTTTCATAGGTCTGCGCCATGCTGATACAAGATGTTATGCCGAGGCCTATAACCACACACAGTATAACCGCTAAAAATTTCTTTTTTATAGTCTTCTCCTTCCTGTGTTTGGGTGAGTTTTTTGATATCTCTATTATATACCAAATATTTTTGTGAAAAAAGAGGAATTTTCTGAGGCGGTTAGGACTTTTTGATTGAATGTCAATGATATCATGTATTGTTATGGGGATACTCCAAAGCATTTGTGTCTATTCGCTTGGAAAGCTGTCTTCAAAACAGATGCGATATCAGAAGACTCCCTCCGGAGGGAGAGTATCCGAGGCGGCCCTCATGGTTCACTTGAGGAAATATTATTTCCTGTTTATGGAAAAAGAGCTGGAATTGCGTATAGCACAAATAATTCGAGAGCAACAAGATATTAATTACAGATGAAATTTTATTAGGAAGGTGTGAAATATGTCATAAGGAGTGAGGGTAAAGTCTGGGATAATTATGCGCTCTTTACCAGGCCTGAGATGAAAGTGGAAAGATGTTCCTATGATGTTATAACTCCTTCAGCGGCGAGACCAGGCTGGTGTCAGGCGAAAACAGCTTCGGAAATATTCTGAATAATCTTCAGAAACATTATTTCCGAATGGATATCGTAAAGCCTTCCTGGGAAGAACGTGATTATTTGGGAGTCGGGGGAATGCTTTATGAAAGTCCCTTTTACCTTTGGTGTTGTTGAATTTAGGCATTGTCGATTTTGCTAATTTAAGATTGAAGCATAAAACTGTCTATGATATAATCATAATAATCAATCAGAATTTTTAGAATTGGACAAATTTGAAAGGAGAATAAAAATGCCGTATATTACAGTTGAAAGCGGTACATTATCAGATGAGCAAAAAGAGGAACTGATAAGACGGCTAACGGAAGTATCCTCTGAAATCATGAGAGTGCCGCAAGAGTTTTTTGTTACTACCATTAAGGAAGTTTCAGACAAGAATTTTGGTATCGGTGGGAAAACGATTGATAAAGTTAAAGAAGAATACATGAAAAAGCATTCATAAATTCAGTTTATCGGGCAGTTACCCATATTGGGTAGCTGCCGCTTGTCTATGTTGACGAATTATTTCAAAGAACAGCTCCCAGCAACATGAAAGGTAAAAGGGAGTTATGAGACGGTTAATCAGAAATCAAAGGATAAAAAACCGATACCAAACCTTCCGGGAGCGGTTTTAAAGGCAATTCTGGCGAATACAAGTTATCCTGAGAGTCTTTACAGCAGCACTTTGACGCGGATACGGGCAGAACAGGGAAAAATTACATGGGGAAGAGCGGCAATCATAAAAGCATATTTGATTCAAAATCGTCATTTACAGAAAGGAGAAGAGTTTGTGGGATTAAATAGTGAAACAAATGATACGTCTTATGGGTCAGTCCCCTTACCTCGGACCCGGCACGGGGCCATTGAAAACTCCTCTGTTCCAGACGCTTGTATAAGAGCAGCCCTCCCTCCCCTTCCCAGACCAGGCCTTTGATCCGGTTGGTCCGTCTTCCGCGGAAAAGATACAGGGTATCCGAAACAAACGGGCCGCGGTCCAGGCTGTTCTCGATCAAAGAAGCAAGACGGTTCATTCCTGATCGCGGATTGGTATATCCGGTGACGATATAGACATTTTTATAACCAACCGCATCATTCAGCATGGGACATCACCCTTACTATCATGGCAATCAGCCCCTTCAAAGTCTGTTCATGGACATGGATCACCGCCTGGTTCCAGGAAATATCAATGCCGGAAGAAGCAGGGCTCACCTGCTTCAACAGTTGGGCAAACTCGCAAAGGTAGAAAATACCCACCCACACTGGTTCCGCAGGACGATTGCCACGGATCTGTTAAACCGGGAAATGCCGATTGAGCAGGTCAAGGATTTCTTGGGCCATGAAAAGCAGGATACCACGATGATCTACTGTAGTATCCGATAAGAGGGAGTCCAGGTCTCACATAAACAGCTATGGACAGGCTTCTAGCGCGGCGGCAATCTGACAGTCCCAGAATTTTCTGATTGCAATATGTTCCTCATCGGCTCTTCCAATGTGCCAATCGCGATACCCTCCACCCAAAGGAACGACTCCCTATAGGAATGTATCATGCTTTTAAGTGGATAGTTATAGGATTACGTCAAAATATATTAATAAAAAACATGAAATAAAACTGTAAATACCAGTGTACAATTTATCAATTTATAAAACAAAATTACAAATCCCCTCTATTTTGTGGTATAATTTAACCACTTAACCAAAAGTCCCCAGGAAAAGAGGTGAGTTTGTATCAGCCGCATTGTTGTAATGGGGTCTTTTGCGGCAGTCAGGGCCAAAGTGTCTGTGTGGTCTCAAAGCTGCCCATTTTCAGGATCCACGAAAATTTATATAGTTCCAAAATACAAAGCATAGAAGAGAGAGCTAAATGAAACAGGATATAATCTTTATCCCCCTGGGCGGAGGACAGCGAGTCGGCGCAAGCTGCTATTATTTGCGTATTGGAGAGTCAAATATCATTCTTGATGCCGGAACCGGTATAGAGTCTGGTATGGAATTCGAACCGGATTTTTATTGCCTGATTACATCACCCTTTGTTCAGTCAATGAACCAGATCAATCAGATCTTTATATCACACGCGCATATAGATCATATCGGATATTTATTAAAACTGATGAGTCAGACAAAACACGCGTCGGTTTATATGACCGAAATAACAAAGGTTCTATCCACCTATCAGCTATACGATAGGGCGTTTATTGGAAGCGGAGCCTGTGATGAAGATTCGAGGCTGGCGGCGCGGAGACTTTTGGAGAATATCGCTTCTGTAAGTTATATACAGACATTAGATTTTGGAAAGTACAAAGTTACCTTCTATCCAGCGGGACATATTCCCGGCGCGATGATGACCCTATTTGAAATTGGAAGGAGAAGAGTATTATATACAGGGGATTATTCGCTGAACAGTACGATGTTGACACAGGGTTGTTTGCTGCCAGAAGGTCTGAATATAGATACTGTGATTATGTGCGGGCTTCACGCGAAACATCCATGGTATACAAAAAGATCAGATGCCATGTATAAGCAGGTAAGAGATGTCCTGCGGTGTGTGGAAACAGAGGGGCAATCAATCATGTGCCACATATCCCAGCTCAGCAAGGGGATAGAATTTTTAAAGGTGTTAAATGAATGGAATACCTCGCGGGTGCCTGTGTATCTGGACAGTTCTGTAATGAATATAATTGAGAAGATGGAAAAGCTGTCTGTACCGATTCTAAAGCCAGGCAACCGAACCATGGGAAGCCATATTCCAAGAGAACCTCATGTATATATTACAGGGGATATGAGAAACGGTAATTTTGGGGTTTACCATAATGTCAGGGTGGATTTTTCTTTACATGAGGATTTTTTGGAAATGAAGGAATTTATTAAAAAAATCAACCCAAGACAGGCGGTGGTTGTTCATTGCGGAAGGGAAAAATCTGTATTAGATAATACGATTGAACAGGAAATGATGCTGGACAGCGAATGCAGGACACAGTTTATTTTCGCTGAAGAAAAAGAAATCTATAAGTTGTAGGAAAAGGGGGATATGATGATGATTAATGTCACTGACCAAAAAGTGAGAGAAGTACTGCAGAAGATGCATGAGGAAATGCGGAGAAAAGTTAAAAAGGGAAGCCAGATCAAAGAAGATATTGTTATGGAAAATCGTATTTTTTCTATTCTCTGCGGTGACTTTGATTTGGGACCCACAAAGACAGCTATTCTTATGAATGATAAGTATGGGTACGATATGACAGGAAATGAGGTTATTCAAATTTTCCGAAACAGGAGAATGGCTAATCCAAACGACAGAAAAGAAGTATTGCAGTGGGCTGACCATGTGGCTGATTATTTTTCAGGAGCGATTCAGGGGAAGCGGGACGCCTATGACAGATTTGAAAAGTTAAGAAAAGAACCAGCTTTGAAAAATGGGCGGAAGCATGATTCTCAGAATCGAATCGCGGCTATCATGATTTATGAGAAATATCCCGAAATTGATATATTTGATGATCTGGAAAATTTGTATGTTTTGGGTAATACGCTGGCAAAATATCATTTTTATGATATTTCGGATTCTATCAGTGAAGTTTATGGTTTCCCGGTGTACAGGGACAGCAAGAAGAAGTGGGTAGAGAAAGACGCGGGAGGAAAGCTGACCTATGAACAGGCGCTGAGGAGGGTAGAGCAGCTTGAGAGAATGCTTGAGAGAACCAATACCATGCTCCAGGATCTGCAGGATGAGTTCGAGGAACAGTTGGAGATCAGTAAGGTAAAGGAGCTTGCTGACTTTTTCGCGAGGCTTAATTCTGAGAAGTATGGCTGTATTCTTGATGAATTGCTGGTTGTGCGCAAGGGTGTTGATGAGCTGAGGAAGAATAATTTTGAAATTCCGATTGAGATCAATGGTTTGCTGATCATGGTAAAAAAACTGATCCAGTTTGTCCGCGACAGCCATATTGAGCCAATGATGAAGATAAATTCTATAAAAGAGGTAATGGCGTCTGATGTGGAGTTCTGTAACTACGAGGGAACACCATTTAACACCCTTGATGAGAAAAAAAGCGTAAAGGTAATATCCCCGGGATGGGTGTATAAAGATAAAGAAATTCAGATTTCACGGCCAAAGGTAAAGGAGGAAGAGTGATGGGAATTAAGATGGAAGACCACAATGATCTTTGTGTTGGAATAGACCTTGGAACTACAAATTCCGTATTTGCCACCATTAATGAAAAGCCTAATGGTGATGTGGTAAGTAAAGTAGTTGAAATTTCCAGGGGTGTGGATATGTATAGCGCCATGTCAGGAGAGGCCAGGTTAACTACAATGAAAAAACCCACTCTTCCTTCCTGCGTATATTACAGGCAGGAGAAAAATTATGAGCCCCTGGTAGGCGATTTTGCTAAAATGCAGTATCCATTGAGACCCCATCTTGTGGCGAAATCTATTAAGAGTCAGATGGGAAGGTCATTGGCGGAGGGATTATCTTCGGATATTCCAGATAAAACCCCCGCGCGGATATCATCAAGGATTCTGAAACATATGTTGAGAGAAGCGTCCAAGGTCTACCGATGTGAGATTACTGACGCGGTTATTACTGTTCCCGCCAACTTTGATTCAGCAATGTGTAAAGCGACCCGGGATGCCGCTGAACTTGCTGGTATTAAGGTGAAAAACGAGGATGGAAGCGAGCGTCCGGTTTTGCTGTCAGAACCGAACGCGGTTATTTATGATTTGATCAACCAGATTCACAATGGCGAAATATCAAGCAGGATACTGGATCTGAGTGAAAAGAAGAGAGTTCTTGTATTTGATCTTGGCGGCGGAACATTGGACATCACTATGCATGAGATTAAGAGGAGGGAAGACAACGCTGATATTTTAAAAGTAGATGAGATCGCTACAAATAGATATACATTGCTTGGGGGAGATGATTTTGATGAAGAGATCGCCAAGGCAATGTATGAGAGGTATTTGAAACAATTCGTTAGCCATCCGGAAGTTGTTTCAAAACTTCGTAAAGAAGAAAAGGTAATTATGCCCCAGCTCAGAGTTTACGCGGAACATTTAAAGCTTGAGTTAAATGAACGATGTGGTGATGATTATGATTCTGGATGGGATGATCCAGATGATGAGATAGAGATTCCCACTGGCGGAAACATGGGCGGAATAGGCTACTCATATGATGATACATTTACAAAAGAAGAGGTTGAGAACATTCTGTCAGTTTTTATGGCCTCCAGTCTTACATATGAAGATTATAAACGTGTTGACAGAATCTCCGAAACAAGAAATATTATTTATCCAATCTTGGATGTGCTGAGTAAAGCGTCAAATAAACTTGGAATTGACAATGTGATTGTGGATGCTGTGATTGTCAATGGAGGAATGTCAAAGTTCTACATGGTAACGGACAGGTTAAAGGACTTTTTTGGATTTGACCCCATTGTAGCGTTAGACCCTGATCAGTCAGTTGCCCGGGGAGCAGCTGTATATCATTATTATCTGCACAAATATGAAGAAATGCGGGATGATATGAAACTTCTGGGCAATACAGAAACATCATTATTCGATGAGACCATGTATGAGAGAAAGACAAAGCCGGTTATTCCACATATGGCAATTCAGTGGGGAAACAATATTCTCAACGATTGTCTTTATCTTGGCGTAAAAAATGGAGCGGTACACGAAATTGTACCAACAGGCGCTGAACTTCCCTACATGTCATCGGTAATGACAGGTTTTAAGGTTGAACCGAGACAAAATATGATCGCGATTCCCATTAAGAGTCAAAATCTGGATGGAACTTACAGGATTATTGCCAATGGAAATATTTCTTTTAAGAATAATTATCCTGATGGCGCGTTTGTCGCGTTCAGAATTTATATGGGAAGCAACAAGGTTATCAGTATGAAGGCATGGACAAGCAGAGACGTTGCCGGAAATCAAAAAATAGAAGAGGGTTTTGCTGAAATAGCCATTGACAATAGTGAGAAATCCAAAGTAAAAACAAAGGTCATGGCTCCTAACGGAAGTAAACTGCAGCCAAAGTCTGAAATCAACAATATGCTTCAGCTATGCCAAAACTATGAAAGATGTAAGAATAAACAGGAGAAGAGCAACATCGCGAAACGTATCGCCGCTTGTGTGAACAGTATTTGTAACGCGGGTAATAAAGATGAGTTTGCGGGAGCCATACTGGAGGCTTTGTCAAGCGTTTCCTCTGAAGAGTCGAGACTGAGATTATTTACAATTGCAAGAAAAGTTGGGACTGAGTGGAATGACTCTGAAAAGAGAAGGTTAGCAATGGCCTGTATGGGCCAGGTTAGCGCTGACATTAATGGGTTTTCAACAGGCGGTCCAAAAGTTTCCACAAATATTCAGGCGGTTTACACCCTTAGTATGTGCGCGAACATGGATCAGCTTACAAAATTATCTTCACTTCATGATTACACAAGATATCATCAGGCGTGTTTATACACACACGCAAAGACAAGGTCGGATCTGCAGTGGCTCCAGGATGAGTTTGAGGGAGATGTAAAGAAGTCCCTTAAGGGTATAAACAGTAATATTCAGTTCAGTTCGTACGCGATAGGGGTCGCTTTGAGAAAAGAAGGGATAGATAACAGTATCTTATCAGCAACAGCAGAAGGAAAGATTGTTAACAGATTATGTGAGGTTATTCAGTCAGGGAAGCTGACAAGCGAGGAGTTAACCTGCTGTCTGCTTGCGGTGGGCTGGATCTGCGATCAGAGAGAGCGTTCTTTGGAGATTAGCGGCAATATTATTCATGATGTTATGGATACCATAAGAAATTTGGATTATTATTACCCAATTCACAAAATTGCGAAACAGGAAAAGGCAAGGGGAATTGTAATTAAGATGGTAAATGGAGAGCGGCTTAATGTAGATGAAGAGCAGTTTTTGCTTACTAAACTTGAGCAGTGAAAGGGATTAGAGTGATTTATATGGTATAGAAATTCGGATATTTTCGTGCCGCGTTGTAAATAAATATAAGAAGATGATAGTATTCTTTTATCTTTAATCTGGATAAAGGAAACGTGTAAAGGACGACTGGCTGGAAACGGAAGGGGTGATGGAATGCGTATTCAAAACTGATTCTTCAGAATTTCAAGTGTTTTGAAAATATTGAGCTGGACGTCCACTCCAAAAATGATTTTAATAAAAAAATCGCCTGTTTCACATGAACTTGACACGTTAAAAAGAAAGGCAGAGAAACAAGGCTTATCAGAGAAACAGGCCTATGATAAGTTAAAGAACCCTTTGAAAGCCCAGGTCAGAGAAGCTCTTATGCGTGAGCGGGGGCATCTCTGTGCCTACTGTATGCGCAAAATACCGGAATCGCGATATGGTGGCTGAAAGATCAGATCAGTCAGCTTGCGGACAGTCTATGATATGATTCAATAGTTTAAAGGAGACCGATATCCAATGAAAAGATACTTAAAACCAGTAGTCATGATCATGTTGGCGTTTTCCCTTGCGGGATGCGCGGACCAAATTCAAGATGAAGAAACACAAGCCCAGACTCTTCCCATAGAAGAAAGCGACGCGCCCCTGCTGGCGGAAGGGGAGAAGATCACCATTGACGGTGAGTGTGAATTCCAGGTAGATTATGTCAGAATATCAGAGAACCCAGAGCATTATTATGAGGCAGAAACAGGTAAAACCTGTGTAGATTTCTGCCTTACCTATAAGAATCTCGCCGACTATACGGTTAATGCCAGCAATGTGATGAAAGGAAAACTGATTTATTCTGGCTGGTATGAATATAACGGTGCTGACAGGGCGACCGACGACAGCGGAAGTTCCCTGTCACCGGCGCATTGGATAGACATGGAGCCTTCGGATACCAGGCAGATCCATTATTTTTTCGCGGTGCCCAAGGAACTTCAGGACAGCGGCCGTATGGTGGAACTGAATGTGAGCATACGTGAAAATGACTACCGGATTATTGTCAGGGAAGGCGAGAAAGGAGAGATTCCCGCTGAAAAAACCACCAGTACATCTGGAGAGGTTGAGGATGGCCAGGTGGTGGTCACGGACAACGCAAAATTCCATGTGGAATACGCGGAATTCACGAAGGAGGTAATCCCTCCGTCACCAAACCACAGCTATAACTATTATAGCGCTGAGGACGGGAAAGTGTATATAGATTTCTGCGTCGCGTATACGAACCTGTCTTCCCAGAATATTACTGGGGCGAAGGCTATCTTGGCGAAACTGGACCAGGCAGAGGCTGTCACTTCTGTGACAGAACAGAGTGAACGGAGCATGTTTGACTATTCTAATCTTGTAAATGTCATACCGCTGTGTACAGAATATATTCATTACATATTCCAGGTTCCTGAAGAACTGGAAACCAGCAGTGACCAGGTAACAATTTCCTTTAAAATAGACGGCAGCAACTATACATATTCTGTAAAAAGAAAGTAAGGGCCGCCTGCTCAGGCAGACCCTTACCTCCGGTGCCGCTTCCTTTAACCGTTGTCCGCAAGCGCTGTCGCGCGGTTCCAGAACCGCTGACAAAAATTAACAGCGTTTCAATGCCCCTCCGCGTGTGTTCGCCCAGGGAAAATATAAGGAAAGGCAATATGGCAAGAACCTCCCCGGAATCACAGGTGACTGTCAAAATAAGACAGCATCAGCTCAAATTCTTCTGGCAGATAGTCATGGTCCAGTCCCTGATAATAGTGAAATTCCACGTTGTCGGATGCGCCGTAAAGTTTATACACCTGTTCCATCTTCTGCTGGATATAGCGGACTCCCTCCACCGGGCTTCCGATATCGCTGTCTCCCATGAGCTGCATATAAGGGCGGGGAGCGATGAGGCTGACCACGGATTCGGTGTCAAATTTGGCCAGCATACCTGGAACCCAGTTGAAGAACGCATGCCATTTGATGTTGCCTGTGCGGATAAAATCCTGCATCCGGGTCAGACAGGCCACGCTGACGGTGGCCTTCACCCGCTCGTCCAAGGCAGACAGCCAGTTGGCTCGGGTGCCGCCCATGCTCATGCCGGTGACACCAATGCGCTCTGGGTCGATCTCCGGGCGGGTGGTGAGATAGTCTAACGCGATCTGGTCATCCCGGATGATCATGCCCATGTAGGAAATGCCCTGTACGGTCAGGAATTTATACAGGGAAGCCTCCTCCGCCAGGCCGGTTTCCTTTTCATCCGTACCCGGCACATAACCGGGCCCCATGCCGCCGCGGGTGGTGAAGGCGTATGCGTCGATGGCCATGACCACATAGCCCCGCTCAATGAATTTGTCTAAAAGAGGCTGCCCGCTCTCCGCCAATGGCCAGGAGAAAAGCAGTTCATTCTGTCCAGTCTCAAACTCATCGCCATGGTAATGAAGATAGAGGATAGCCGGGGCTTTCTCCGTCAAACCCTTGGGAATGTAGATGGTCCCAGGCACCATGTCTCCGTATCCATTGTCCAGATAAAATTTTTCATAAGTCAATATAGGTGTGTCGCCAGTCTCGTAGATCTGACACTGTACGGTCTCGGGCCTTGGCGGCACATTGCCAAGAGTATCAATGACCATGTCCCGGATATTCGCTCGCTGCACTTCCCACATTTCCTGGCTGGCTGGAATCTGCAATTCCGGTGTCTCCACCAGGCGGTCCGCCCACGGGATTTTGACCACATTTTCATCAGGTGTCCCGATCGGGATATCTTCTGTCTTTTCATAAGTCTGAGCCATGCCAGTAAAAGGTGTTAACTCTAGCGCCATAACCGCGCTCAACAAAACCGCGAGAAATCTCTTCTTCATTTTGTTCCCCTTTCTGTGTTAGTGCAAATATTATAATAATTTTATTATATACGGAAAATTTTTGTGAGAAAATGGGAAAATTATGAGATGTATAGGATTATTTTAGTTGGATTTTTTTGGATATTTCTCATTGTTCATATGTCGGGTACTCTTCCAGAACAGCATGGGGGCCAAAAAGTTTTATCCAGATAGTTGTTCCCGCGATTATCATACGCTTTCGGCAAATTCAACAAGAGTTGCTGAAATTGAATTTCATCTTTAAGACAAGTTGTCTGAAATCGGCTTCCAATGTCTTTCGGTTTTATGGACTTGGTTTTCTGCTTGTGCTATATTCAGGCCATAGAGTTGACGACTCAATAAAACGAACTGAACGCCGCGGAACAGTTCCTTAAAAACAAAATAAGGAGACAATGGAATATGTTAGTGGTTGCCTATATTGGATTTGGAAACAGTGTCTGTGTATATCATCTGCCCTATGTGGCGGACAGAGATTTCATTCAGGTGAAATATATTTACCGGAGAGAAGAGGACCGGGTGGGAGATACGGAGAGAGAATCCTGGTATCCGGATATCACCTTTACTTCTGATATCGACCAGGTGATGAAGGACCCGGAGGTGAACCTTGTGGTTGTGAACACCCCCGATGCCTTCCATGTATCCTATACAAAGATGGCCCTGGAGAACGGGAAGAATGTGCTGTGCGAGAAACCCTTTGCCATGAGCGCTGATGAGGCCCGGGAGGTGTTTGCCATGGCCAAAGAAAAAGGGCTTCTGGCTATGGCAAACCAGAACCGCAGATTTGACGCGGACATGAGGACATTGCGCAAAGTGCTGGAATCCGGGGTTCTCGGCGATCTGGTGGAAGTGGAATCCCACTACGATTATTTCCGCCCGGAGCGGGATATGCAGATAAAAGGCTTCCATATGCTTTACGGTCTTGGAGTTCATCCCATTGACCAGATGATAGGCCAGTTCGGCATTCCCAAGAAGGTGGTCTATGACTGCCGCAGCATTGCCAATCCCGGGGAGTCTGACAGCTATTATGACCTTGACCTGTTTTATGACAAGTTCAAAGCCATTGTGAAGACAAGCTATTATGTGAAGCTGGACTACCCCCGTTTTATCGCCCATGGAACCAAAGGAAGTTTCCTCATGCCGCCGCTGGGACATAATTCAGACATAAAGAGAAAACCAGGCCCGGTGATTCTTGAGAAGGCAGAGTATCCAGAGGAAAAGTGGGGAACCCTTTCTTACATAGATAAAGACGGAAAAGACGTGACCATGAAGGTGCCTTTGGAGCAGTGTGATTACGGCATGATCTATGACAATATTGAGAATGTGCTGGTAAACGGCACCGATAAAGTTGTGAAGGATGAAGAGGTTGTTGCCGTGCTCCAGATCATAGAGCAGGGTATTCAGAAAGCAAAGGAGGCGAAGTAAGCAAGATGAAGATGGGGATTATTGGGGCAGGGATGATTGTGAATGATCTGTTTCGCTTCATTCACCAGGTAGAGGGGATCACCCTGAAGGGAATCTGCGCGAGAAAGGGCAGTGAGGAGAAACTGGAAAAAATGTGTAAGGAACAGGGAATTCCCGCATGGTATACAGACGTAGATGAGATGCTTGGCCAGGGGGATATTGACACAATCTATGTGGCGGTGCCCAACCACCTTCACTACGCTTATACCAAAGCCGCCCTTAAGGCAGGCAAGCATGTAATCTGTGAGAAGCCATTTACGTCCAACGCTAAGGAGATGGAAGAACTTATTGGGCTGGCAAGAGAGGCAGGGCTGATCATGGTTGAAGCTGTATCCACGCTGTACATGCCAAACGCGTTAAAGATCAGAGAAAAGCTGACGGAATTGGGAAATATCCGCATTGTCTCCATGAACTATTCCCAGTACTCTTCCCGCTATAACGCGTTTAAGGAGGGGAAAGTTCTCCCGGCCTTTGATCCTGGGATGTCCGGAGGGGCTCTGATGGACTTGAATATTTACAATATCAATTTTGCTGTGCTTCTCTTTGGAAAGCCTCTTAAGGTTCACTACCAGGCCAATGTCCAGAAGGGCATCGACACATCCGGAATCCTGACAATGAAATATCCTGACTTCCAGTGCGTCTGCGTTGGATCTAAAGATTGCCGCGCTCCGTTGATGACATCAATCCAGGGCGATGAAGGCTGTATCGTGACCACCTCATCTCTCAATGTTCTGGCGGATTACAGGGTTCTGCTCAACGGTGAAAAAGGGGATGGAACCCTGTGCGACGACAATGAGGGAAGACACCGGATGTACCATGAATTTGTGGCATTTGAAAAGATGATACGGGAACGGGATTTTGATACATGTGAGAAAATGCAGGAAATTTCCAGAATCACGATGGAGATCCAGACAGAGGCAAGGCGGGATGCCGGGGTGGTATTCGCGGCTGATCTATAGGAAACAACCATTTATTCCTTTTCCTTTTTTGGGTACAATAAAGAATAAAATGTATTCTTGAGGAGGAATGGACATGATTATGCAGCAGCTGAAAAACACGTCTCAGATGACCTACCAGGAGCAGGGGCTTGCCGGATATATCTTGAGCAATCCCCGGAATATCCGGACCATGAATGCCAAAGAACTGGCAGCCGCGGCCCTGACCAGTCCATCCACGGTTACGAGGTTTTGTAAAAAGCTGGGATATACCGGCTATCCACAGTTCCAGCTTGTCTTTATAGAGGAGTACGGGCAGATGGACGCGGGGATGAACTGGGAAGGGTTTAAATCCATCTCCGTAGCAGAGGCCATGGATCATACTCTGGGCCTGTATGAGTATGTGATAAAAGAGACCATAAGGCTGAACTCAAAGTATAAGCTTCAGAGAGTCATGGCGATTTTACAGAGGGCTGAGAAAATTGATTTCTATGGGAATGATCTGAATTATTTAAGTCTCCAGAAGATGTGTATCCAGTTGAGAGGAATGGGGATTCTGGCACATTCGTATAACGCTCTGAATCAGGATTACATCAACAGCCTGTCGCCAAAAGGCTGCGCGGGAGTGATGGTAAGCCACAGCGGAAACAACCCGGCTATGTTAAACGCGGCTTATGAGCTGCGCAGGCGAGGCATTTCCACCATCGCCCTCACCAGCAGCCAGGAGCATATGCTTGAGCTTACCTGTGGTGAAAGCCTATATATATTCGCTGATGAGGAGGCGGGCAATCCTCTGGCCCGGATCATATCATTGGATTACCTGCTGAATATGCTGTATCTCTGTCTTCGTGCCCGAAAAAAGAAATGAGGAGGCGCTGTATTATGTATGAGGAGATTACTTATGGAAAAAACAAAACAAGGTTTTATAGATAAACTGACAGAACAGGTTATGAAAATATCGGAACCTCTGGCGAAGCTGTCCGGGCTTCCGTCGATTGCCGCTATTCAGGATGGATTGGTGGCCTGTATGCCGATTCTGATCACTGGATCCATATTTTTGATCTTATATGTGCTGGGTTCTCCTGTGGTGGGGAGCAGCGGCAAGGCTCTGCTTCCGTTTTTGACACCTTACGCGGATAAATTTGCCTGGGTAAACAGTCTGACTTTAGGATTTATGGGGCTGTACTGCTCGATTTCCATTCCGGTTTCTTATGGAGAAAAGACTGGAAAACTTGACACTAAGACAGCCGCTCTGCTGGGTATCACAACATTCTTGCTGTTTACTCTTTCGGGCAACGATGAGGCGGGAGGCATTTCGGTGGCGGCATTCAGCGCGTCAGGACTGTTTGTATGCATTGTGACCTCTCTGGTATCGTCAAAGCTTTACATATTCCTGCTGGAAAAGAATATCCGTATTTCCATGCCGGATTCCGTACCGCCCAATATCGGAAACGCGTTTACTTCCCTGATTCCCTATGGAGTCTGCTTTACACTGGCCTGGTTTATAAGGAGCGTATTGAACTTTGATATGGTAACCTGGCTCATGGGTGTTCTCTCACCTCTGGTAAGCGGTTCGGATAATGTGTTTACATTCGTTTTTCTCGTGTTTCTGAGCATGCTGCTTTGGAGCGTTGGTCTCCACGGCGATAATATGCTTTTAACGTTTATGACTCCTTTTGGGGCTATATGGCTTAATGAGAATGTGGAGGCGTTGGCCGCGGGCACCAGCGTCTATGGGCTGCCCCACGTTCTGGCGGGATTCGGATCCACAGGATTGACCCGTCTTACGGTGTGGACGGCTGGAGTGTGGCCCCTGGTGATTTTCATGATCCTGTCCAAAGTGAAATATTTAAAAACCCTGGGCTGGGCCTGTCTGCCTTCCGCGATATTTACCATCGTGGAGCCTGTGATATTCGGTCTGCCGCTGGCTTTGAATCCTTTTTTGCTTGTGCCTTTTCTGTTGAGCACTACCGTGTCTTCTGCTGTAGGGTATCTTTTGATGGCTACCCCGCTGTTTGGAAAATTCTACGCCATGGTGCCATGGGCTACGCCGCCCTTTATTCTGGGGCCTGTTGGAACCGGGGATGTCAAGACAGCGCTGATTCCATTTATTTCCATGGCCATAGGGGTGGTAATCTATCTGCCCTTCTGGCGTCAGTACGAGAAGGAATGTATGTTGAGGGAAAGTGAGGAATAAGTTTTCTGACAATCTGAAGTCAGGTATGCTAAACGCGCCCGCCAGATTTTGATGGGACAGTAGTGTGTCCGCTGGCCGGGCGCGTGGGGTACTTAGGTTTCAACGCGGGTTCCTTAGAAACTGGGATTTGTCTCCACTTCCACAATATGTTCCAGGGGAATCCGCTTTCCTTCCATCATAACCACAGCCCGATGGTAGGTATCGATCTCTTTCACCAGCCCGGTGGCGGTGACATAGATCCCGCCTTCCTTTTTCGCGTCCGGCTGGAAAAAAGTGATCTTGGCTTCCTGGCGGTTCCCCGTCTGTTTCAGGATCGTCTTAAGCTTTTCGTCTAACATATTCCTTGCGTCTTCATCTAACTCTATCTGTTGGTCCGTCATCCGTCCGGCCTCGTGGATCACCATCTCGTAACCCGTCAGCGCCGCGAAGGGCGAGAACTGGGCCGCCCGGTCCGCTCTGGCCATCTGGGGATGAACCGGGGAGACATGATGGGGGAGTCCGATGATATCGTCATACATATTCTTCACGCCGCTTACACCTCTCTTTCCGTTGGCTCATATGTTCTTGACGGCATTCAGGCTTTATGGCCTCCGATCTGCTTGTTCCTCTCCATGGTCGTGGCCCCATCCTCAAGGTTCATGCCTTTCAGGATAGCGTTTTTCCCGAATTTCTTTTTAATGTCAAGCATGGCTTTCTGCATTTTTCGTTCTCTTTCCAGGGCCGCCTCTTCCAGTTCCTGCTTTTTCCGCAAGGCGGCATAATCTGTAAAAAGATCTAACTGCTCAAAGGTCTCCGCCTTTTTCGCCATATCTTCGCTTACCACCCGATTGGCAGTAAGATAGACTCTCCGGATCAGCAGATTCTGATCCACAATATTTTCATATAACTCCACAACCGTGTTGGTTATAACCCTGCCGGAGGAAGTCTGGCGGGGCAGGTTCGCGGTGCCGTGGGCGTGTTTGGGAACCTGGCGGCCATAGTGGTCTGTGGTGACAGGGCCTCTGTATGATTTTCGGATATTGGAATCGTTTAAGCTGTCTTTATCATAGCCCACGGCCAGAACGATCTGGTCTGTCACAAGTCCTCTGTCCACCAGGTCCAGAGCCAGCAGATCCGCCATCTCCCGGACAATGAGTTTACTCTTTTCATAATCATAACCGCGGTGAAGGACCTGACCGGAGCCGATGCTGTTGGTATCCGGCTTGTAGGCTTTCACATCAGCCATGGTGCAGGGTTCCCACCCCCAGGCATGGTCGATGAGCAGCTCCGCGTTGATGCCGAAAAGCTTGTACAGCAGTTCCTCATTGTGATAATCCCCGGTCTTTCCCAGGGAACACCTGGCCACGTCTCCCATGGTGAACAGGCCGTGTTCCTCCAGCTTTTTCCCGTAGCCTCTTCCCACTCTCCAGAAGTCTGTCAGGGGGCGGTGGGACCACAGAAGCCTGCGGTATTCCCCCTCATCCAGCTGGGCGATCCGAACTCCGTCCGTGTCCGGCGTGACATGCTTGGCCACGATGTCCATGGCCACCTTGGCCAGGTAGAGATTGGTGCCGATCCCGGCTGTGGCGGTGATCCCTGTGACCTGAAAAATCTCCTGTATCAGCTTTTTCGTCAGCTCCCGGGCAGTAAGCTTGTAGGTGTCCAGGTACGCGGAGGCATCGATGAAGACCTCGTCGATGGAATATACGTGGATATCATCCGGGGCAATATACTTTAGGTAAATGCTGTAGATCCTGGCGCTGTAATCCATGTACAGGGACATCCGGGGCGGCGCTGTGATGTAGGACACAGCCAGGTCCGGGGCAGCGTGTAATTCCCTGTCATCCCAGGAACTGCCGGTAAAGGCCTGGCCCGGGGCCAGGGTTTTCCTCCTGGCATTGACTTGATCTATCCGCTGTATTACCTCAAAAAGCCTTGGCCGTCCAGGGATTCCGTAGGCTTTCAGGGAGGGCGACACCGCGAGGCAGATGGTTTTCTCTGTGCGGCTCTTGTCGGCAACCACCAGATTGGTGGTCAGAGGGTCCAGACCCCGCTCCCGGCACTCCACGGAAGCGTAAAAGGATTTTAAGTCAATGGCTAGATAAATAAGGCTGTCAGGGGTCATGGCTGGTCATCTCCTGTTCTGTTCCATGTCCCGGGGCGGGACACACTCCCCGCGCTGGTTTTTGGGATATAAGGTACTCTTATTATATCAGAACTTATGTTCTGTTTCAACACTTTTGTGAAAAGCGAAAATGAAAATAGACCGAAAATCTAAAAACAGGTTTCCGATCTTATTTTTGAATTTGGTTAAGTCTTTACAAAACATTATTGGTGACACCGCGAATAAGCTCTTGTCAAATTCCCGACAGTGTGTTATGATTTTGTCAAAATCGTACGATTGTACGACAAAGAAGGGGAAGCAGGGGAAAGGCCCTTGCCCCTATATAATTGTGTCAAAATACACACACAGAAAGGGAGGAACATTATGATGAAGAAATCAATTCTCGCGGCAGCCATGATGACAGCCATTATTTCCGGCTGCTCTTCTCAGGCGGATGTGGAAACCGCCGGGACAGAGGCTGAGACCACAGCGGTCCAGGAGACCAGCACGGAAACGGCTCAGGAAGAGACCGCGCGGGAAGCCGCGGAGGAAAGGCCGGAAGGCGCTGGTGAAGAGCTGACGGGTAAGGCCCAGGGGTTTGGCGGGACCATCACTGCCTATGTGACTGTGGCTGACGGGAAGGTCACAGGGGTTGTTCTGGAAGGACCTGATGAGACTCCGGGCATCGGCGGCGCCGCTCTGGAAGAGCTGGCGGAACAATTTGTCCAGGCCGGCGGGGCGGATATTGACGGCGTCTCAGGCGCCACTGTGACCAGCCAGGGGGCCATGGCAGCGGTCCGCGACGCTCTGGACCCGGAGGCCAATCCTTACGAGGAGCCGGAGGAGACCGAGGCGGCCGCGTACGAGATCCAGCCGGTGGAATTTCCTGATGACAAGAAGATCGTCAGCGCGACCACCTATGGGATCTATACCAAAGACCAGGCGTCCCTCCAGGATGCGGTGATCAAAGCAACCCTTTACTGGAACCAGACGGATGACGAGGTCTATGATATCCGGTTTTTGCAGGCCATGCTCCCCTGGGATGACAACGGCGCTATGGGCGGCTGGGCCAATATGACTGACGAGACGGTGATCGAGGCCCTGGGGGATGCGGTGATCTCCTTTACCGGAAATGAGCATGGCAGTCAGGTAGAGTGCGATTACGCTCGGTACCTGCAGATCGGAGACATTGTGTGGACAGGGGAGCTGGGAAGCGACCCGGCCTGTGAGCAGGCTGTGGTCTACACTGCTGAGATTGACGGGAAAACCGTACGGCTTAACGATTATGTTGCCGCGGAAGAAGGGGGAGAGTGGTACCATGAGGCGGCGCTTGAAGATGTGTATATCCTGAAGGCTCCTGAGAAATCCCAGGCGGATTCGGAAAATGTGGCCAGCGTGTATCAGATCACCTACAAGGAGACCAACGGCCACGGTGAGGCCTATTGGATGAGCGATCTCAAGTTTTCCGGCAACATGGGGGCCATCAAGGATTTTGTGACAGAAAATGGGTTTGGCTATGATTATTACAGAGACGGAGGGATCACCCAGAACCAGGACAAATACTGGCAGACCCCTGACGCCATATCCGGAGCCACTCTGGATGAGACTCCCACCTATCTGGATATCTTAAAGCTGCTTTACGAGAGGATCCAGAGCGGAGAATACACGGAAGAGAATTAGCGCAAGGATTTCATTTTGCGGCAGCGCCATTTTCATATTCTTCCACCCCTTTTTCTGTGAGATAGGGGTACACGGCAGCCCACTGGGCGCGGAGAAGCTCCTCCAAGGTGATCTCATATTGGCGGCTGCGGGAGGCGTTGTGCTGAAGCCAGCCGGTGTGGCTTAACATCAGGACCGTGGCCAGCTGGTGGATCCGCTTCTGAGTCAGCTCAGGCACAAGAAATCCCCTTTTTACCAGATTTTCCAGGGCCGCTTCCAGGAGGCTGAACAGGCAGCCCACATTTTTGTCCCGCTGTTCCTGGAGCAGGGGAGCGGCCTGGTAGACGGCAGGGTCATTAAAGTAGAACCGGGCATCCGCGATGGATTCCAGCAGCTGCCGGAAAAGCACATGGAGACCAGCGATATCCTGGGGAGCGGTCTGAGGAAAGGTCTGGATAGTGGAATCCATAATAGCGGCCAGCAGATCCTGCTTATGGGCATAGTGGTAGGTGAGAGTCCCCAGGCTGATCCCTGCCGCCGCCGCGATCTGCCGCATGGAGACGGACTGGTAGCCCCTCTCGTTGAACATATTTTTGGCTGTCTCACATATCTGTGATTTTGTAAAATCCATATTTTTCCGCCCCCTGCTTTTTGAGCAATATTCTCCTGAATAAGAACAACCCGTTATCTTTATCATATGGTACAGGGATTTTTTTGTCAACAAAAGGATCCCATTGTCTGCCATTTCCGGAATCTGGAAAAAGATTGCAATAAGTTTCCAACTTTTTTATAATAAGGACAGTTAGTGATCCAATACAAAATAATTTGGAGGAGGCAAAGGACATGAAAAGAGCGGCAGTGATTATGGCCCCTGGTTTTGAAGAGGGGGAGGCATTGACGATCATCGATATTATCAGAAGGGCTGAAATCCCCTGCGAGGCAGTAGGTCTCACGGACATGACAGTGACCGGGTCCCACCAGATTACCGTGAAATGTGACAGAGTTTTGTCAATGGAGATCAGTGAGTTTGATATGATCGTGCTTCCCGGCGGGCTTCCGGGAGCCACCAACTTGAGAGACAGCGATCTTCTGATGGAAGTCATCAGGAAAATGGATTCGGAAGGAAAATATGTCTGCGCCATGTGCGCCGCTCCCATAGCTTTGGAGAGGGCGGGAGTGCTGGACGGAAAGAATTTTACGGCATATGTGGGATATGATGAGAAGATCAAGGCAGGCACATTCAAAGAGGATGAGGTGGTGGCTGATGGAAATGTGGTCACCAGCAGGGGGCCGGCTACTTCCTACGCCTTCGCGTATAAACTGGCAGAGCTTTTGGGCGGCGATGTGGAGGCAGTGAAAAAAAGAATGCTCTATGACCAGGCGTTTAAGAAGGAGGTTTAAGATCATGGGAAAAGTCGCGGTGCTGATGGCAGAAGGATATGAAGAGGGCGAGACCCTGACCATTGTGGATATTTTGAGAAGAGCGGATGTGGAATGCCATACATTTGCTGTGAGGGGAAGTGAAAGCGGAGAAAAGCCTGAGGATTTGTTTGTAAAAGGGATGCACGGCATGATGGTGAAGGCGGATAAAGAATTTTCTGACGCCGTGAAGGAGTACGATATGCTGGTGCTTCCGGGAGGACGGCCGGGAGGAGCCAACTTAAGAGAGAACCCGGAAGTGATCTCTATGGTGAAATATTTTATGGACCAGGGAAAATTTGCGGCAGCCATGTGTTCCGGAACCCTGGCGCTGGCCCAGGCCCAGGTTATTGAAGGCAGGGAAATGACCGGCTACACTGGATACGGGGACAAACTGCCGGGGGCTGTGTTTAAGGAAGACGTGGTGGTAGTTGACAAGAATCTGATCACCAGCCAGGGACCGGCCACCGTGTATCCATTCGCGTACAAGCTGGCAGAGGCCATGGGAAAAGATGTGTCTGTGTTGAAAGAGCGGATGCTGTATAATTTGGCGGGGGGACAGTAGGCTTTAAAATAGAAGCCGTGTCCCGTCAGGGGGAGTTTATCAGGAAAACGGAGGTATTTCCATGATTTACGGCAAATTGCCAGTGGTCTTTTTAAGTGTCATTGCCAGTGAAAAAGCCGGTTCTACCAACAGCATGATTGCCTCCTACATCCTGGACCATATGGACGAGGTGAAGAATCTGGGGATCAGGGAGATGGCGGAGCGGTGCCATGTGGGCCTGGGGTCCGTGTCCCGGTTCTGCAAAGATGTGGGCCTCCGGGATTTTGTGGAATTGAGGGAGCTTCTTCGGTCAACGGAGATGAATTTTGAGATCCATCCCCAGGAGAGGGATATGGAAAATCCATCAGCGGCTTACGGGGCCAGGGTGACCAGAAGTGTCAACATGGTGACGAAGACCATTTCCCGGCACAAGCTTGCGGCCCTCTGCCAGGATCTGAAAACCTATGACAAGGCGGCGGCTTTCGGGCTTCTCAAGGCAGAGTGCGCGGCAATCAGCCTTCAGGGGGATCTGCTGATGCTGGGGAAACAGGTTTATACCAATGTGTCCTATGACCAGCAGATCGACTACATTCAGCAGGCGGGAAAGGATTGCCTGATTCTGATCTTCAGCTACACGGGAGCGTATTTTGAATATCACAGGGAAGGTTTTTTTCAGGGGAGGGATAAAAAGGACTGGCCTAAGATTTGGATGGTGTCAGGAAGACAGAAGATCGTTCCAAAATATGTGGCCAATGTACTGGACTTTCAGTCTCCCCAGGACCAGGCGGGCCATCCCTATCAGCTTTTGTACGCGGCGGGGCTGATTGCTCAGGAGTATGCTAGATCATTAACACAGCGGTACTTTGACTGACGCGGGTGAGTTTTATAAATTTCGGGAAACAAGGCGGTTTTGCGGGAACTGCCTTGTTTTTTCATGGTTAAAAAGAAAATGACGCAATAATTTTAAAAAGTGTTTGTATTGTTCATAGTTATTCGTTATACTAATAAAAAGTGTTTCATCATTAAGAAACCATAGTCAAAGAATGGCGGAAGGGAGGTGAAAACATGAAAAGAACAGTGGGGATCGGTCATCAGGATTTTGCGAAAATCAGACAAGAAAACATCTTTTATGTGGATAAAACAAAATTTATCCGGGAATGGTGGGAGGCGAAGGATGAAGTAACTCTGATTACTCGTCCCCGGCGTTTTGGAAAGACCTTGAATATGAGTATGCTTGAAAAATTCTTTTCTGTTCAATATGCGGGACAGGATAATCTGTTTCAAGGGCTTGTGATATGGGAAGATGAGAATTACAGGAAGATTCAGGGGACATACCCTGTGATCAGTTTATCCTTTGCCAATGTGAAGGAAAAAAGCTATTCAGCCACCATTCACAGAATCAATCAGATTTTGACAAACCTGTATTCCGCGAATCGTTTTCTTTTGAGTGATGGAAATCTGGATATTAAAGAACAGCGCTTTTTTGACTCGGTAGATGTAGATATGGATGAGACAACGGCAACCATGGCAATACATCAGTTGTCTTGCTACTTGTCCCGTTATTACGGAAAAAGGGTAATTGTTTTGCTGGATGAATATGATACACCGATGCTGGAAGCATATGTTAATGGTTATTGGGAGGAGCTTGCTTCTTTTACGAGAAGTATGTTTAACGCGGTATTTAAAACAAATCCTTATCTGGAACGGGCCGTGATGACGGGGATAACAAGGGTGAGCAAAGAGTCCATATTTTCGGATCTTAACAACCTAAAAGTGATTACCACAACATCTGAGAAATATATGGATTGCTTTGGGTTTACCGAAGCGGAGGTATTTGCCGCGTTAGATGAGTATGGATGGTCCGCAAAGAAGGAGGTAAAACATTGGTATGATGGCTTTACTTTTGGAAACCGGACCGATATCTATAATCCGTGGTCAGTGATAAACTATTTAAGCACCGGAAAACTAGAGTCTTATTGGGCAAATTCCAGCTCAAATAGATTGATAGGAAAGCTGATTCGGGAAGGGAGCCGGGATTTAAAAGAACGTTTTGAGTATCTTTTGCGGGGCAAGTCCATTATTGTAGAATTAGATGAGCAAATTGTTTATGATCAATTAAGTGAAGATGAAACGGAAATTTGGAGTTTGCTGCTCGCCGGTGGTTATTTAAAAGTGATAAATTTCAACACATTTATGACAGATATTGGAGAGTGGAAGCGGGAATATGAACTGGGGATGACGAATTTTGAAGTAAGGGTGATGTTTTGTCATATGATCAGAAAATGGTTTGGCCATGGGGCTGGGGGCTATAATGATTTTATCAAAGCGTTATTATTTGATGATATAAAGGGCATGAACATTTACATGAATAAGGTAGCGATGGCCACATTCAGTTATTTTGATACTGGAAAAAACCCATCTGAAGAAGAGCCTGAACGATTCTATCATGGTTTTGTACTGGGGCTGATGGTGGAACTTGCGGACCGGTATGTACTGACTTCCAACCGTGAAAGTGGATTTGGGCGTTATGATGTGATGCTGGAACCGAGAAGGCCTGGAGATGCTGGAATTATTATAGAATTTAAGGTACAGGACAGCGCGGAAGAAAGAGAGCTTTCTGAAACAGTGAGCGCGGCTTTGAAGCAGATTGAAGAAAAGAGATATGAAACAGCCTTGATAGAGAAAGGAGTTTCTAAGGAGCAAATTCGTAAGTATGGATTTGCTTTTTGTGGGAAGCAAGTATTGATTGGAAAAGGATAAATAAGGGACAAGGAGAAAAATATAATGAAAAAGATCATTTTTATTGACGTGGACGGAACTTTAGTGGACTATGAGGGCCATTTGCCGGAGTCAGCGGTGAAAGCTATCCGGCAGGCCAGAAACAACGGCCATCGGGTGTACATCTGCACAGGCAGGAGCAAGGCGGAGGTTTATCCAAATCTGTGGGATATCGGGCTGGACGGAATGATCGGAGGAAATGGAAGCTATGTGGAGGATCACGGGCATGTGGTTCTGCACCAGCTGATCACGGCGGACCAGTGCCGCAGGATCGTGGACTGGCTTCACAGCCGGAAACTGGAATTTTATCTGGAAAGCAACAACGGCCTTTTCGCCAGTGAGCAGTTTGCCCAGAAGGCACAGCCTGTCATGGTGGAATACAGCAGGCGGAAAGGGAAAGCGGATGCCGACAGCACTACCGTTGCCTCCGCGTTTCCGGATATGATCTATGACGGCGAACTCTACCGGGATGACTTAAACAAAGTAAGCTATATTTTAAATTCTTATCAGGATTTTCTGGATACAAAAGAACAGTTTCCGGATATGGCCAACGGCACCTGGGGCGGCGCGGGGGAGATCGCCCTGTTTGGAGATCTGGGAGTGAAAGGCATTACAAAGGCCAATGCCATTGAGGCTCTCTTAAAGCACCTGGGAGCGGACAGGGAGGATACCATGGCTTTCGGCGATGCCAAGATCGATATCCCCATGCTGGAATACTGCAACGTGGGCATTGCCATGGGCAGCGGCGGACCGGAGATCAAGGAGATGGCGGATTATATCACCGACGGTGTGGATGAGGATGGGCTGTATAACGCATTTGTAAAATTCGGCCTCATAGAGAAAGAGTAAGGGGATTTAATATATGCTGAAAAAAATTGGCCGCGGACCGGAGCCAGCACCCTATAGGCATTCATATCTGTAGCTGAGCATGGGAGAGGTCAGAAGGAGAGACCGTGATTTTTGAAGAACTTTTGAAGGGTGAGTCTAAGAATTTAGAATATAAGTCTGAACTTCCAGTAAAAAGTGAAAAGTACATGAAGTCCGTGGTCGCGTTTGCCAATACAAGCGGCGGCAAACTGATTATAGGGATTGATGATGAGACCAGGAAAGTGGTGGGTGTTGATAAAGACTCTGTATTTCAGAACATGGACAGGATAGCTAACGCGATTTCTGATAGCTGTGAACCCCAGATCATTCCAGATATTACGTTTCAGAACATAGATGGAAAATGTGTTGTCATAGTGGAAATCTATCCTGGAAGAAACCGTCCCTATTATCTGAAAAACGCGGGAAAGAATCGGGGAGTCTATGTCCGGGTGGCAGGCACTTCCCGCCTGGCTGATGAGACCAAGATCAGGGAGCTGGAGTTGGAAGGTTCCCATATGTCATGGGACGAGCAGATCTGCGTTGGGTATCCAGTTACACAGCATGCGGTCAATAAACTGTGTCATGATATACATGAACATATGGTCAAAGCAATGTCAGAGGAGGCTGAGAAGATTCCCGAGGTGACAAAAGAGCAGCTGATTGGCTGGAAACTTCTGAGACAATCAGAAGGAGAACTTATGGCAACCAACGGATTTGTTCTTCTGACCAGCGATTATTTTCCATTTGCCAAGATCCAATGTGCTCTTTTTAAAGGGAATGACAGGGATGAGTTCATTGATAAAAAGGAGTACACCGGGCCTTTGTATGAACAGATCGAAGGAGCCTATCAGTTTGTGCTCCGCCACATCAGCCGAAGCGCGGAGATAGACGGGCTGATTCGAAAGGAGAGATATGAACTTCCCATAGGGGCCATTAGAGAAATGATCATCAATGCCCAATGTCACCGCAATTTTATGGATAATTCCTGTATACAGATAGCACTCTATGATGATCGTCTGGAGGTCACTTCACCAGGTATGCTTTATGGAGGACTGACTCTTGAGGAGGCTATGAATGGACGGTCAAAGATCAGGAACCGCGTGGTGGCGGAAGTGTTCAGCCGCATGGAATTGATTGAGGAGTGGGGCACAGGGATCAGGCGGATCCTGAAACGGGCTGAGGAATACGGGCTGAGAGAACCGGAATTTCTGGAAATAGGAGATACGTTCAGGGTCAATCTCTACCGCCAGGATCCTCAAAAGCCGATAAAAAAAGCCGATAAAAAGCCGATAAAAAAAGCCGATAAAAAGCC
>CAJUSJ010000044.1 GCA_910588865.1 uncultured Lachnospiraceae bacterium | reverse complement strand
AAAAGTAGTATAGAATAGATAGGAACAGTTAAAGGACGTGAGGACAGATGGGCGATATTCATAATACACAGTTTTTTCGAGCGGTACAAGAGAATAAGATGGATGTGAGCCAGGTCCTGGAGCAGGTTTACCAGGCTCTGACCGAAAAAGGATATAACCCGGTGAATCAGATCGTTGGGTATATTATGTCCGGAGATCCAACCTATATTACCAGTCATAAGAACGCCAGAAGTCTCATTATGAAAGTAGAGCGGGATGAGATTCTGGAGGAGCTTCTGTCTGTGTATATTCATGCGAGATTAAGATAGGATCGAATTTTTGCTGGTGACTGTCAGGAGGCGGAACAGTCGCGGATCGTGTAAGATACCATAGGTGAACTGTCAGGTTTTGTCGTCAGAGGCGGATCTGGCAGTTTGTTGTATGCCCACAGGCCCTGGAAGGAAGTTTGTCAGTAGCTGGCCAGGCCTGGAGGGAGCGGTAGGGAAGACAGGTCTTTCCTGCTTGATTATTTTTGCTTTTTTGACGGAGCGGCATTATGAGGATCATGGGATTGGACTTTGGGTCGAAAACTGTGGGAGTAGCTGTCTGCGACCCTTTGGGCATTACTGCCCAGGCTGTGGAGACGATTGTAAGAAAAGAAGAGAATAAACTGCGTCAGACGTACCAGAGGATTGAGGCTCTGATCCGGGAATATGAGATTACATCGATTATTTTAGGTTATCCTATCAATATGGACGATACGGTGGGAGAGCGGGGAAGAAAGACGGAAGAGTTTAAGGCCGCTCTGGAGAGGCGGACAGGCCTTCCGGTGATCTTGTGGGACGAGCGTCTGACTACAGTGGAGGCGGATGAGATCTTGAGAGAGAGCGGGGTGCCGGTGAAGGACCGGAAGAAGGTCATCGACCAGGTGGCGGCAGGCCTCATTCTCCAGAGCTATCTCAATACCTGGAAAGCAGAGAAAAAGAAGGAGACGTAAACATGGATGACGAGAAGATGATCACCCTGACCACCTCTGACGGAGAGAAACTGGAATTCTATGTCCTGGAGGAGACCAGGATCAGCGGGATGAACTATCTGCTGGTGACAGACGCGGGGGAAGACGATGAAGAAGGTGAGTGCTACATTTTAAAGGACCGGTCAAACCAGGATGAGGAAGAGGCTGTCTACGAGTTTGTGGAGGACGACAGCGAGATGGATTATCTTTTTAATATTTTCGCCGAGTTGATGGAAGACATGGATGTGGATCTGAGAAAGTGACGGCGCTGCCGGGATCACCGGGGCGTCAGGGATGATTTTGGAGTATTGTTAAGAGGGTCGGGGATGGAACAGGATTTATTTAAGCGGCTGTTGAGAGAAAAAGGGCTGAAGGTCACATCCCAGCGCATGCTGGTGCTGGAGATCATGGCAGAGCATCCGGGTGAACATCTCACGGCCGAGGAGATCTTTGATCTTGCCAGACACAGTTACCCGGAGATTGGTCTGGCCACTGTTTACCGCACGCTGCAGGTGCTTGTGGACCTGCGGATTATTGATAAGATCAGTTTGGATGACGGGTCGGCCAGGTATGAGCTGGGCCAGGAGCTGGGCAGCAGCCGGCATCACCATCATCACGCCATATGTATGGGATGTAAAACCGTATTTTCCCTGGAAGAGGATTTGCTTGACAACCTGGAGCAGAGCCTGCTGGAGCGTCTTGGATTCACGGTGACGGACCACAAGGTAAAGCTTTACGGGTATTGCCGGGCATGTAAGATAAAGAAAGAGATTTGAAAATTAGAACAGGAGGTAAGAGATTGAGACAACCAAGCAAAAAGCAGAATCAGAACCCAAATGAAAAAGTAAAGATCATCCCTTTAGGGGGACTTGAGCAGATCGGATTGAATATCACGGCTATTGAGTATGAGGACAGCATTATCGTCATAGACTGCGGTCTGGCGTTTCCCAGCGATGATATGCTGGGCATAGATCTTTGTATCCCCGATGTGACTTATCTGAAGCAGAACATTGAGAAGGTAAAGGGGTTCGTCATCACCCATGGCCACGAGGACCACATAGGCGCTCTGCCCTATATCCTTCAGCAGATCAATGTGCCGGTGTACGGGACCAAGCTGACCGTGGCGCTGATTGAGAATAAATTAAAAGAGCACAACCTTTTGCGCACAACCAAGAGAAAGGTGGTTAAACACGGACAGTCCATTATCCTGGGGTGCTTCCGCATTGAGTTTGTAAAGACCAACCACAGCATCGCCGACGCTTCCGCCCTGGCCGTCTTTACTCCGGCGGGGATCCTTCTCCACACAGGGGATTTTAAGATCGATTACACGCCGGTGTTCGGTGAGCCGGCGGACCTGCAGCGGTTCGCGGAGCTGGGCAAGAAAGGGGTGCTGGCCCTGATGTGCGACAGCACCAACGCTATCCGGCCAGGCTTTACGCCGTCGGAACGGACCGTGGGAAGAACCTTTGACGGGATCTTTTCCGAGCATAAGACCAACCGGATCATTGTGGCGACCTTTGCCTCCAACGTGGACAGGGTGCAGCAGATCATCAACTCCGCTTATAAATACGGCAGGAAGGTGGTGGTGGAAGGGCGCAGCATGGTCAATGTCATAGGCACTGCCAGCGAGTTAGGGTATATTAAGATTCCCGAGGGTACTCTGATCGATATTGATCATCTGAAGAACTATCCCGATGACAAGACCGTTCTGATCACTACGGGAAGCCAGGGCGAGTCCATGGCAGCCCTGTCCCGCATGGCCTCCAGCATCCACCGGAAGGTTTCCATTAAGCCCGGGGATGTGGTGATCTTCAGCTCCAATCCGATCCCGGGCAACGAGAAGGCTGTGTCCAAGGTGATCAACGAGCTCTCCATCAAGGGGGCCGAGGTGATCTTCCAGGATACCCATGTGTCAGGACATGCCTGCCAGGAGGAGATCAAGCTGCTGTACTCCCTGACCCATCCAAAGTACGCGCTTCCGGTCCACGGCGAGTACCGCCATCTGGTGGCCCAGAAGAAATTAGCGGAGTCCATGGGGATTCCCAAGGAGAATATCCTTCTCATGTCCTCAGGAGATGTGGTGGAGCTTTCCGAGGAACAGTGCCGGGTGGTGGATCATGTTCAGGCGGGAGCTATCCTGGTAGACGGCCTGGGAGTGGGGGATGTAGGAAACATTGTCCTCAGGGACAGGCAGAACCTGGCTCAGAACGGCATCATCATTGTGGTGCTCACCCTGGAGAAATACAGCAATCAACTTCTTGCAGGTCCGGACATTGTCTCCCGGGGCTTTGTGTATGTGAGAGAGTCCGAGGACCTTTTGGAGGAGGCCAGGCATGTGGTGGATGAGGCGGTTCAGGACTGCTTGGACCGTCATGTCAGCGACTGGGGTAAGATCAAAAACATCATCAGGGACAGCTTAAGTGATTTCCTCTGGAAGCGCATGAAGAGGAACCCCATGATTCTGCCTATCATAATGGAAGTATAGTGAAGCTATTATAAAGAGGGTAACGATCTATGAGCAATACAACCAATGAGATCAACAAGGTTACAGGCACGATCATCAGGGTGTCCTGGAAACTTATTGTCTACGCGGTGGTGGTCCTTCTCATGTATGAGGGGGTCACCAGAGGATACCGGTTCGGCCATGATATCTTCTATTCTTCCGCGGCGGCGGCAAAGCCGGGGGTGAACATGAGGGTAACCATCGGCGAGGGTGAAGAGCTGTCAGATATCGCCGCGGCGCTGGAGAGAGGGGGCCTGATCAAGAATCGGTACGCTTTTTTGATACAGAGCCTGTTCTACGAGTACGGCGGGTCGGAGAACCCGGTGGAGGCAGGCACCTATCTGCTGAACAATTCTATGACCTCCAAGGAGATCATACTGACTCTCCGGGAGGGCGCGGAAGAAGAGGATACGGAAGAATGATCACAGACGAAAGGATCAGGGATTATATCCACTCTCTGGAATCCGGCCAGGGAGAACCTCTGGACAGCATTGCCGGAAAGGCCCAAGAAAGGGACATACCGATCATCAAGAAAGAGACCGGAGCGTTACTGAAAACATTGGTAGCGGCAAGACAGCCTGGGGCGATCCTGGAAGTGGGGACCGCCGTAGGCTATTCTGCTTTATTGATGGCTCAGGTCATGCCTGCGGGATGCGGGATTACCACTATTGAGAAATACAGGCCCCGCATAGAGGAGGCCAGGGAAAATTTTCGAAAAGCAGCCATGGATAAGCGGATAACCCTGGTGGAAGGGGACGCGAAGGAGGTTTTGGGACAGCTTTCGGGCCCTTATGATTTTATTTTCATGGATGCGGCCAAGGGCCAGTATATCCACTGGCTTCCCAGGATCCTGGAGCTGATGTCCCCCGGCGGGGTGCTGTTTTCCGACAATGTGCTCCAGGACGGAACCATTGTTCAGTCCCGCTACGGGGTGGAGAGAAGAGACCGGACCATCCACAGCCGGATGAGGGAGTACTTATATGCCATCAAGCACACCAGGGAGCTGGAGACCGCCATTGTGCCCATCGGAGACGGAGCGGCCATCAGCGTCCGGAAGGCACTGTAGGAGCGTTGGCCTTAGGAAGGCGCGGAACATTTTATATGAGGGGGGAGTTCTCCATGAAAAAACCTGAATTACTGATGCCGGCGGGAAGCCTTGACGTGTTAAAGACAGCGGTGGTCTACGGGGCGGACGCGGTGTATATAGGAGGGGAGGCTTTCGGCCTCCGGGCCAAGGCCCACAATTTTTCCCTGGCTGACATGAGGATTGGGGCGGCGTTTGCCCACAGCCGGGGGGTGAAGGTGTATGTCACAGCCAACATCCTGGCCCACAACCAGGATCTTTCCGGCGTGGAGGAATATTTTCATCAGCTGAAAGATGTAAAGCCTGACGGGCTCATCATCTCAGACCCGGGAGTCTTCGACCTGGCCAGGAAGGTGCTGCCGGAGGTGGAGGTCCACATCAGCACCCAGGCGAACAATACCAACTACGGCACTTACTTATTCTGGCACAGGCTGGGGGCAAAGCGGGTGGTGTCTGCCAGGGAGCTGTCCTTGGAGGAGATTCGCCAGATCCGCGGCCAGATCCCGGAGGACATGGAGATCGAGACCTTTGTCCACGGTGCCATGTGCATTTCCTACTCAGGGCGCTGCCTGCTCAGCAACTTTTTTACCGGGAGAGACGCCAACCAGGGAGCCTGTACACACCCTTGCAGGTGGAAATACGCCATCATGGAGGAGACCAGGCCGGGAGAGTATATGCCGGTGTACGAAAATGACAGGGGGACCTTTATTTTCAATTCCAAGGACTTATGCATGGTAGAGCATATCCCCCGGCTTTGTGAGGCGGGCATTGACAGCTTTAAGGTGGAAGGGCGGATGAAGACAGCCCTCTATGTGGCCACTGTGGCCAGGGCTTACCGGAGAGCCATAGACGATTTTTGGAAAGGGCCGGAAGTGTTCCGGGAAAACCTGGAGTGGTACAAGGAAGAGATCGGAAAATGCACAAACCGGGAATTTACCACAGGCTTTTTCTTCGGAAAACCGGGCAGCGACGCCCATATATACGCCAACAGCACTTATGTGAAAAATTATACCTATTTAGGGACCGTGGAGTCAGTGGATGCCAGAGGCCTGGCCTGCCTGGAGCAGAAAAATAAATTTTCCGCGGGGGAAACCATTGAGGTGATGAAGCCCGATGGCCGGAATCTGACCGGGATCGTAAAAGGGATCTGGAACGAGGACGGAGAAAGTCAGGACAGCGCCCCCCACGCCAGACAGGTTCTCTATGTGGACCTGGATACGGAGATAGAAGAATTTGATATACTGAGACGGAAGGAAGTGTAGAAGCTATGATGTGGGTAACAGGGATCGGCGCGGTGGTGTGCCTGGTTTATTATGGAGTGATCGTGTGCTATTCCGGGTTTTCCACATCTTTTGCCTGGATCTGGCCCCTGGCCGCGGTGTTCCTGCTGGCCCTGACAGCGGGCATGGCCTACAGCAGGTTTTACCCCAAGCGGATTCCACTGTGGCTATCCGTCCCGGCCTTTACTTTTCTGGGAGCCTCGGTGATTATCCTGTGCGTAGTGGAGGTGATGGTGTTCCTGGGCGCGGCCTCCGCCAATGTGCCCAACCTGGACTATGTGATCGTTCTGGGGGCAAAGGTGGAGGAGGGCCGGATCAGCAGCTCCCTTCAGAAGCGTCTGGACAAGGCCATCGAGTACAGCCAGAGGAACCCTGACACGGTGTGGATCCTGTCCGGCGGACAAGGGAGAGATGAGCCGGCCAGCGAGGCCCAGATGATGTATGAATACATGCGGTACAACGGGGTTCCGGAAAAGCAGCTGGTCATGGAGGACCGTTCTCAGAGCACGGCCCAGAATATTTCCTACAGCAAGGAGATCATCGATCGCCTGGAGGAGGAGAGGGGCCAGCACACAAGCCCTCAGCCGGATATCCCGCCGGGCCCCTACATGATGGCAGAGGACAAGCCTATCCAGATCGGAGTGCTCACCAGCAATTTTCATGTGTTCCGGGCTACCCAGATCGCCAGAAGGTGGGGGATTCATGAGGTCTGCGGTATCGGAGCGCCCTCAGACAGGATTTTGTTTTTGCACCTGTGTCTTAGAGAATGCGCGGCGATTTTAAAAGACAAGCTTATGGGGAATATGTAGCCGGGACGGATAATATGATACAGAGTTTCACAAGATATATAGGAGATATTGTCCGCGAAAATAAAGAGAAAAGGAATGAAAGCGATATGACAATAAAAGATTTACAGGCCTACACATTAAAAGAGGAAAGACAGGTGAGGGAGCTGAACTCCGCTGCCTATATTCTGGAACATAAGAAAAGCGGGGCCAGGCTGTTTCTGCTGTCCAATGATGACGAGAACAAGGTGTTCTCCATAGGCTTCCGCACCCCGCCCGCTGACAGCACCGGGGTGGCCCACATCCTGGAGCACAGCGTATTGTGCGGCTCGGAGAAATTTCCGGTAAAGGACCCTTTTGTGGAACTGGTGAAAGGGTCGCTGAATACATTTTTAAATGCCATGACCTATCCGGACAAGACGGTATATCCGGTGGCCAGCACCAATGAGAAGGATTTCCAGAACCTGATGGATGTGTACATGGACGCGGTGCTCCATCCAAACATTTACAAGGAGCCTAAGATCTTCCTGCAGGAAGGCTGGCACTATGAGCTTGAGTCTGAGGACGGGGAGCTTAAGTACAACGGCGTGGTCTACAATGAGATGAAGGGGGCGTTTTCCTCTCCGGAGAGCGTGCTGGAGCGTTACACCCAGAAGATGCTGTTTCCGGACACCTGCTATGGCAACGAGTCAGGAGGGGATCCAAAGGATATTCCCGATCTGACCTATGAGGCGTTCCTGGATTTTCACAGGACCTACTATCACCCATCCAACAGCTATATCTATCTCTACGGGGACATGGATATGGTTCAGAAGCTTACCTGGTTGGATGAGGCGTACTTAAGCGGCTACGACAGGCAGGAGGTGGACTCCCGGATCGCCCCGCAGCAGCCCTTTGAACAGCCAAAGACCGAGGAGATCTCCTACTCCATCACAGAGGAAGAAGAGGAGGAGCACAACACCTACCTGTCCATTGCCGACGTGGTGGGCACTGACCTGGATCCAAAGCTCTACGTGGCCTTCCAGATCCTGGAGTATACCCTGATCAACGCTCCTGGGGCCCCCTTAAAGCAGGCCCTTTTAGACGCGGGCATTGGCCATGATATCTTCGGAGGATACGACAGCGGGATTCTGCAGCCCTGCTTTTCCGTGGTGGCCAAGGGCACGGATGGGTGCCAGAAGGGAGAATTTCTGGCAGTGGTGAAGGGCACCCTCAGAAAGCTGGCAGACCAGGGGATCAACCGGAAGAGCCTTCTGGCCGGCCTCAACTATCTGGAGTTCCGGTACCGGGAGGCAGATTACGGTACCACGCCAAAGGGGCTGATGTACGGTCTCCAGTCCATGGACAGCTGGCTGTACGGCGGGGATCCCCTGACCCACCTGGAATACCAGGATACCTTCGACTATCTGAAAGCGGCTGTGGAGAAGGGATATTTTGAGGAGCTGATCAGGACCTGGCTTCTGGATAATCCCTTTGAGGCTGTTCTTGTAGTGAAGCCGGAGAGAAATCTCACCGCCAGGGAGGACGCTGCCCTGGCCCGGAAGCTGGCTCAGCATAAAGCGGGGCTGTCCAAGGAGGAGATCCGCCGCCTGATCCGGCAGACAGAGGAGTTAAAAGAATACCAGGACACTCCCTCTACCAAGGAAGAGCTGGAGCGGATTCCCATGTTAAAGAGGTCGGACATCGGCCGGAAGGCGGAGAAGCTGAACTGGACAGAACACCTGATAGACGGAGTCCAGGTACTGAGCCACGACATGTTTACCTCTGGCATCGGCTATGTCCGGATCCTGTTTAACACAGACAGGGTTCCGGCGGAGGATATCCCTTATGTGGGGCTTCTGAAAGCCGTTCTGGGGTATGTGGACACGGAAAATCACACTTACAGCGACTTGACCAGCGAGATCCATTTAAACAGCGGCGGCATCACCTTCAGCGCGGCTTCCTATGTGAATTTAAAAAACCTGCCCGGGTTCTCGGGTGCCTTTATGGCAGAGGCCAGGGTTCTGTATGAGAAACTGGACTTTGCTTTTGACATCACGGGAGAGATCCTGACCACCTCTAAGCTGGAGGACAAAAAGCGTCTTGGAGAGATCCTTAAGGAAACCAAGTCCCGGTCCAGAATGAGACTGGAAAACGCCAGCCACAGCGCGGCAGTGTCCAGGGCCACATCCTATTTCTCCCCTACCTCATCCTTTAACGACAAAGTAGGCGGCATCGGATTTTACCAGTTTTTGGAGAATGTGGTAAAGGACTTTGACAAGGATTCGGATAGACTGATCGGAAAATTAAAAGAGGTGGCGGGTAAGCTGTTCACGGTGGACAACATGCTGGTGAGCTACACTGCCAGCCAGGAGGGCTTTGCCTCTCTGCGGTCATCCATGAAGAAACTGACAGACCGGCTTCGCGGGGGCAGCGGGGAGAAATACCCCTACCCCTTTAAGGCGGACAATAAAAACGAGGGCTTCAAGACCGCTTCTCAGGTAAATTATGTGGCCAGGTGCGGCAATTTCCGCCAGGCCGGTTATGAGTACACAGGAGCCCTGAGGATCCTGAAGCTGATCCTAAGCTACGATTACCTGTGGCTGAACCTGAGAGTAAAAGGCGGGGCATATGGCTGCATGAGCGGGTTTGGCCGGTCCGGAGAAGGGTATTTTGTGTCCTACCGGGATCCCAATGTGGCCCAGACCAACCAGGTCTATGAAGATATGGTAAAATATCTGGAAGACTTTGACGCGGATGAGAGGGATATGACAAAGTATGTTATCGGCACCATCAGCTCCATGGATACTCCCTTAAACCCGTCCGATAAAGGCGCCAGAGGGCTGTCCGCCTACCTGTCCGGTGTTACCGACCAGATGCTCCAGGAGGAGAGGGATCAGGTGCTGGACGCCAGAGCCGAGGATATCCGGGCCCTTTCGGGGCTGGTGAAGGCCATCCTGGACACAGGGAGTATCTGCGCCATCGGAAACGAGGAGAGGATTGAGGCGGACAAGAGCCTGTTCGGCCAGGTCAAGACCCTCTTCACCACAGCTGAGGGAGACGATTAAATGGAAGAGAATTTTAAATCAGGTTTCGCGGCCCTTGTGGGCAGGCCCAATGTGGGCAAGTCCACCCTGATGAACCATCTGATCGGGCAGAAGATCGCCATCACATCGGAGAAGCCCCAGACCACCAGAAACCGGATCCAGACCGTGTACACCGACAAGAGAGGCCAGATTATTTTTCTGGACACTCCAGGCATCCACAAAGCAAAAAATAAACTGGGAGAATACATGGTCAACGTGGCGGAGGGTACACTAAAGGAGGTGGACGTGATTCTGTGGCTGGTGGAGCCGTCCACCTTCATAGGCGCGGGAGAGCGCCATATCGCCGAGATTCTGGGAAAGGTGAAGACGCCGGTGATCCTTGTGATCAACAAGATCGACACCGTGAAGAACCAGGATGATATCCTGACCTACATGGAGGCATACCGGAAGGTACATGACTTCGCGGACATCGTGCCGGTGTCCGCCTTAAAGGACAAGAACACGGAAAAGATGACAGAACTGATCTTCCAATATCTCCCTTACGGCCCTCAGTACTATGACGAGGACACGGTCACAGACCAGCCCATGCGCCAGATCGCCGCGGAACTGATCCGTGAGAAAGCCTTAAGGCTCCTGGAGGAGGAGATCCCCCACGGCATCGCGGTGACCATAGAATCCATGAAGGAGCGGAAGAACGGGCTGTTCGACATCGAGGCCACCATTGTGTGCGAGCGGGAATCCCACAAGGGGATCATCATCGGCAAAGGCGGCTCCATGCTAAAGCGGATCGGAAGCGCCGCCCGGGGGGAGATCGAGAACCTTATGGGAGCCAGGGTGAACCTGCAGCTGTGGGTAAAGGTGCGCAAAGAGTGGCGGGACAGCCAGCTGTACATGAAAAATTATGGATACTTTCAGTAAGCTCTCCCTGCCAGGTTTCCGGCGCTGTCACCAGCGAATGGAGGTTTTATCCAGAGGGAGGCGGGGAAAACAGGCAGGGGCATGAGCCATAAGGGAAGGGAGGATTGAGGGTGTGAGAGAGCCTCTGGAACTGACGGGCATGGTTATAAAATCCACGGCTGTGGGCGAGTATGACAGACGGCTTGTGGTCCTCACCAGGGAGCGGGGAAAGATCACGGCCTTTGCCAGAGGAGCCAAAAGGCCGGGAAGCAATCTTATGGGGCCCAGCCGGTCTTTCGCCTTTGGAGTGTTTAAGCTTTTTGAGGGAAGGGACGCTTACACCCTTCAATCCGCCCAGATCAGCCGCTATTTTGACGAGCTGGCAGGGGATATTGAGGCGGCCTGCTATGGCCAGTATTTTCTGGAAGTGACGGATTATTACACCAGGGAGAACTTAGACGGCAGCGCCATGCTCCTTTTAGTGTATCAGTCTCTGCGGGCTCTGTCCAACCAGCACATCCCCAATGAGCTGGTCCGGCGGATCTTTGAGCTGAAGGCCATGGTGATCAATGGAGAGTACACGGAACATCCGCCTTTAAAGACAGGAGATTCGGCAAATTACACATGGGAGTACGTGGTGGCGGCCCCTTTCGAGAAGCTCTACACCTTCACGGTGACACCCCAGGTGCTGGAGGAATTCCAGAGATGTGTGGAATTGAACAAGAGCCATTACATAGACCGGGATTTCCACTCCCTGGAGATCCTAAACGCTATGACAGGTTTGGGAGGGACCCCCAAAGCGCCTGTGAAAGAAAAGTGTTGAAAATATAGGCGCGAGCAAGTATAATATCTGAGAATACATGGAAAGCAGGAGGAAGATATGGAGAGAACAGGGATGGCGGCGCTTGTCCTGGCGGCAGGAGTGATTATGTCGGCATGCGGCCCCAGGGGCAGCAGCACATTTCCGCCCCAGCAGAATGCCGTGTATGTGTCCAGGGAGGGAGAACTGTATACTGCCCTTATGGAGAGCTATGACCCATTGGACACAGGCTACCGCGCGGAGGAGCTGCAGGCCATGGCCTCCCGGGAGCTGGCGGATTACAACAGCCAATACGGCACGCCAGATACGCCGGAGCCGGTAACGCTCTCTCAGTGTACAATGGAAGGGGGGAAAGCCTCTGTTGTGTACCAATACGCTTCCCCGGAGGATTTATGCCGGTTTACCCTGATCAGCCAGGATACGGCCAATCATCCGGACAGTCTTGTGATCACCACCAACACCGCGGGCTTAACAGGCAGCGGGCCGGAGGGCGGTTGGACAGATGTGAGAAAGAACTCCGCGGTCACCAGCCAGGAGGTGCTGAAAAAGAAAGACCTTCCCATGGCAGTGGTGTCAGGGCCGGTGACGGTTCAGACAGAAGGGAAGATCATCTTTTACAGCGGAGCTGTGGACTTAACAGATGAGTACACGGCCAAGGTGACAGAGGGGACCGCCTGGATCGTATTTCGATAATAATAAAAATATAAAGGCAGGATAATGAAGATGGAAAAGACTATGGAAAAAATCGTTGCTCTGGCAAAGTCCAGAGGGTTTGTGTATCCAGGCTCCGAGATCTACGGCGGCCTGGCCAATACCTGGGATTACGGCAACCTGGGTGTGGAGCTGAAGAATAACGTGAAAAAGGCCTGGTGGCAGAAGTTTGTCCAGGAAAGCCCTTACAACGTGGGCGTGGACTGCGCTATCCTGATGAATTCCCAGACATGGGTGGCTTCCGGGCACTTAGGCGGCTTTTCCGACCCTCTCATGGACTGCAAGGCATGTAAGGAGCGTTTCCGGGCCGACAAGCTGATCGAGGATTATCTGGAAGAGAACAATCTTACCATAGAGGGCAGTGTTGACGCCTGGTCCCAGGAGGACATGAAGAATTACATTGAGGAGAAGAACATCTGCTGCCCAAGCTGCGGCAAGCACGATTTCACCGACATCCGCCAGTTCAATCTGATGTTCAAGACCTTCCAGGGCGCGACAGAGGATGCCAAGAACACCGTGTACTTAAGGCCCGAGACGGCCCAGGGCATTTTTGTGAACTTTAAGAATGTCCAGAGAACTTCCAGAAAAAAGCTGCCCTTCGGTATCGGCCAGATCGGAAAGTCTTTCAGAAACGAGATTACCCCGGGGAACTTTACCTTCCGCACCAGAGAGTTTGAGCAGATGGAGCTGGAGTTTTTCTGCGCTCCCGGCACAGACTTACAGTGGTTTGCCTACTGGAAGGAGTTCTGTATCAACTGGCTGAAGGCCCTGGGCATGAAGGACGAGGAGATGAGAGCCAGGGACCACTCTCCCGAGGAGCTGTGCTTTTACAGCAAGGCCACCACGGACATTGAGTTCTTATTCCCCTTTGGCTGGGGCGAGCTGTGGGGCATTGCCGACAGGACCGACTATGACCTGACCCAGCACCAGAACACTTCCGGACAGGATATGTCCTATTTTGACGACGAGAAGAAAGAAAAATATATCCCATATGTTATTGAGCCGTCCCTGGGTGCGGACCGTGTAACCCTGGCTTTCCTGTGCGCGGCCTACGATGAGGAGGAGATCGGAGAGGGGGATGTGCGTACTGTGCTTCATTTCCATCCAGCCATCGCTCCCGTGAAGGTAGGGGTGCTGCCGCTGTCCAAGAAGCTCAACGAGGGCGCGGAGAAGGTCTACGGGGAACTGAGCAAGTATTTTAACTGCGAATTTGACGACAGGGGAAATATCGGAAAACGGTACAGAAGACAGGATGAGATCGGCACCCCCTTCTGCGTGACCTATGATTTTGATTCCGAGGAGGACCACGCCGTCACGGTCAGGGACCGGGATACCATGGATCAGGTGAGAGTGCCCATCGGGGAGTTGAAGGCCTACCTGGAGGAAAAACTGCGGTTTTGATTGGATGATAAGGCGACAGAATAAGGATTCGTATGAAGAGAGGCAGGTGGAATCAGATACCTGCCTTTTCTGCGTTGACTAAGTTGGTGAAACGGCCATGAGAATTTTATTAGTTGAGGATGATTTGGAAATCAGCAAAATGCTGAGAGATTACCTTACAGTTGAAGTTTTGAGGTGGTATGTGCCCCGGACGGGGAAAAAGATCAATCCCAGTTTCGCGGCAGCCATTACGATCTTGTGCTGCTGGATCTGATGATACCAAAAATCAGCGGCATGGCTGTTTTAAAGTACATCCGTCAGACAAGCATGGTCCCTGCTATTATCATGTAAACAGCGTTTCGGAGGCTTTGCGCGCTCCGGATTTTTTCTTGACTTTTCACCTTTGGAGGCCTAAACTAGTGGGAGATATGACAAGAATTTGGTTCCTCTGATCATCTGGACTGTTATTATCTGGAGCCCATTTTCTTGATCTGGCTGACGACTACTTTAAAGGAGGAGTACCCAATGCTGCAGAGTAATCCGGTGGAGATTCGGCTTCGGGATGCAAAACTCACCATGACCAGAACGGAGCGGGCGGTGGCGGAGTATGTTGAGACCCGCTTAAGCGCCATACCCGCCATGTCCATCAATGAACTGGCCAGGAGGAGCAAGACCAGCGAGGCCTCGGTGCTGCGGTTCTGTAAGGCGCTGGGATACCGGGGATACCGGGACTTTGTCTTAAGCCTTTCCTCAGCCCTTGGCTCAGGGGAGGAGGAGAGAAAACGGGAATATACAGATATCCGCCCTGGAGATGATCTGGACACCATCATAGAGAATGTATCTCTCAACAACCGCCGCTCTATTGAGGACACCCTGTCTGTCCTTGACCGGGGACAGGTGGCGGAGGCGGTCTCTCTGCTGTGCCAGGCTTCCAGAATCGACTGGTACGGACTGGGGGCGTCGGGGCTGGTGTGTCAGGATGCCATGCAGAAATTTATGCGCATACGCAAGCAGTGCCGGGCCTTTGTCGACGGACATGGCATTCAGACAGCCGCCGCCTTGTTGGAGCCTGAGGATGCGGCGGTTTTGGTGTCAAACTCAGGCGAGACAAAGGAGATCCTAAGCGCTTTGGAGCTGATCCGGCAATATGGAGCCAAAACCGTGGCCATTACCCGGTACAGCAAGAGCAGCCTGGCTTTGGGAGCGGACATTGTTCTCCACATCTCCACCCCGGAGATTACCTTCCGCAGCGGGGCCACAGGTTCCCGTATCGCGATGCTGAATATTGTGGACATCCTGTTCTCCAGTGTGGCCAGCGTTCAGTATGAGAAGGTAAGAAATTATCTGGACCGCACAAGGGATGCTTTGGATGCCTGGCGGTCCTAGTGCCACCCTGTTGAGGCAGGGTGGTTTTTTTGTGCCCGAAAAAGCTTTTATTGGTTTAAAAAAATATTTCAAAATTAATTTATTAATTGCAATTTAATTTCAAAAATTATTGACACTTCCTTTCCTGTCGGATATAATGGTATTGTTCAATTATAAAAGGTAATTACTATAGATGTGAAAGGAGAAGGGAAACATTTATGAAAAAGAGGACAAGGATCATCAGCGGGATATTAGCGATAATCATGGGCGGAGTTATAGCGGCCGGATGCAAAAGGGAAGAAGTCCCTGTTCCAAGCCAGACAGGCACCCAGGCTCCCTCAGGCCAGACGGGCGGCGCCCCAGCGGGTGAGGCGGCTCCTATTCCGGTGAGTTACTGGTATTATCATAAAGGGGATGAGGCTGTGATCATGGAGCATGTGATCCAGAGATTTAATGAATCCCAGACAGAATACGTAGTGGAGGGCTTTAGTGTTCCTGACAAGCAGAAGTACCTGGTGGCTATGTCAGGGGACGAGTCGCCGGATGTGATCGAATTGACCAACACAGAAGTGGTCAGCTATCAGAGCGGCGGCCTTCTGGAGAATCTGACAGACATGGGCACCAGCCGGGGCTTTGATTTTGAGGTCTTTGATGCCCCCGCGGCGGATAATAACAGCATAGGAGGCCAGATGTACGGTTTTCCTATCACTTCCGTCATCATACAGATGTTTTACAACAAAGATATCCTAGAACAGATCAATGAGGCGGAGCCGCCGAAGACCATGGAGGAGCTTTATGACATGGCGCTGCGGGCAACCACAGTGGATGCTGACGGCAATATTGATGTGCTAGGGTATCCCCTGTTTCCTCTGGCCTCGGCCCGCCAGGAACTGATCTACGCTTTCGGAGGAACATGGGTGGCAGAAGACGGTGTTACGCCTACAGCTGACAGTCAGGGAATACTGGACAGTCTGCGTATGAATCTGGAGTTCAGAAACCGGTACGGCATTGACAAGGTACAGAAATTTGTGGCCACCGGCAATACAAACCGCTATACGCCCCAGGATATCTTTTTCGCGGGTAAACAGTTGTTCCGGTTTGACGGCCCCTGGCTTGCCAACCAGATCACGGACAACAACCCTGATGTGAATTTCGGGGTGGCGATGATCCCCGGAACAGAGGCGAATCCGGAACTTCTGGGAGTCAGCCGCTATGAGAACACGTCTCTGGGAATTCCTGTGGGGGCAAAGGAAAAAGAGGGGGCATATGCTTTCGCGAGCTGGTTTGCCACAGAGGGAGTCAAGGATTTCCTTTTGGAGATCGGCTCTCTCCCTGCCAACAAGACTCTGTTTGATGATGAGGAGCTGATGGCCTGCAATGAGGTATTTCCTTCTTTTATGGAGGCTTTAAAGACCGGAAACGGCGTGCCTTCCCTGAAGATGGCGGATACGGCCCAGTACACCTCCCTGATCGAGGAGTATCTGGATTATGTCTATAATGGAACCAAGACCCCTGAGGATGCGATGAATGAACTGCAGAAGGCGGCCAGTCAGCTGAGATGAAAGGAACTTTCTGAATGAGAAAGAAAAAATGTATTACCCGCGGTGATATAAACGGCTTGCTGTTCGCTCTGCCATGGCTGATAGGATTTTTGCTGCTGAGCGTCTACCCGCTGTCCATGTCGCTGTATTACAGCTTTACCGAATTTAATCCTGTTACGGACCCTGTGTGGATAGGGCTGGAAAATTATATTTCCCTGTTTAAAGATCCCCGGTTTTATAAGAGCTTACAAAATACCTGCTTTTACGCGTTTATCGCTACACCGATCAATCTGATCACGGCACTGGTTCTGGCCTCCCTGATCAGCAGGCATTTTAGGGGGCGGGGATTGGTCCGGACTGTATTTTTCCTTCCATCGGTAATTCCCATGGTGGCGGCCACCATGGTCTGGATCTGGATGTTCGACCCTACCTATGGGTTTATCAACAACTTCCTGAAATGGTTTTCCATAGACGGTCCTGCCTGGCTCATAAACCCTAAGACTACCAAGTGGGCCCTGGTGATGATGGGGATGTGGGGAACCGGGACCACCATGCTGGTGTGCCTGGCGGCTTTGCAGGATGTTCCCGGCAGCTACTATGAATCAGCCCAGATGGATGGGGCCAATGGGGTACAGAGGTTTTTCTTTATCACACTGCCCTGCGTGGCCCATGTAATCGTATATCAGGCCATATTGAATCTGATCAACGCGTTTCAGTATTTTACCCAGGTCTATGTGATTACCACGGCATCCGGGGGCAGTACTTCAGGGGCGTCGGGAGGTCCGGAGAATTCCATCCTGATGTACCCTCTGTACCTGTTCCACAATGCCTTTATCTATCAGAAGATGGGCAAGGCCTCCGCCATGGCATGGATCTTAATGGTGATCGTGGGACTGCTGACCATGGTTATGGCGCGGCTGTCTGATAAAGCGGTCAGCAACGCGGGAGGTGAGTAGAATTTGAATCGTTACCAAATAAAAAAATACATGTCAAAAATGTTATTTCTGGCCCTTATGGCTGTGCTGACTGTCATTTTTCTGCTGCCCTTTGTGGTGATGTTTACCACATCTTTTAAGACCATGGAAGATGCCTTTATGGTTCCCGTGCGCATATGGCCCCGAGAATTTACGGTAAGGAACTATGTGATGGCCATCAACAAGATTCCTTATTTCTCCTATATGGCCAACACCACGTATATCACACTGATGAGTCTTTTAGGAGAGATGCTGGTGGTTCCCATGGTGGCCTACTCTCTTTCAAAGATTAAGTGGAAGGGAGCGGGGATTCTGTCAGGACTTCTTATGGGAACAATGATGCTTCCCTTCACTGTGACCATGATCCCTCTCTACCGAACCTGGCATGCCCTGGGGCTGACAGGAACCTATGTCCCCCTGATTGCGCCTCATTTTGCGGGAAATGCTTATTATATCATCATCATGCGCCAGTTTATGAAGGGACTTCCCAATTCTCTCTTTGAGGCAGCCACCATTGATGGAGCCAGCGAATTTCAGAAATATCTGTGCATTGCCCTGCCTCTGTGCAAGCCGGCTCTGACTACTGTGGGGATCTACACATTTTTGGCAGCGTGGTCGGACTACTTAGCGCCGCTGATCTACATCAACAAGAGGGACAAAATGACCTTGTCTCTTGGATTGCAGCAGTTCCTCAACGAGTATACCATAGACTGGACCCAGCTGATGGCAGCGGCGGTTATTTTTGTCATTCCTATATTGTTATTGTTTTTAATATTCCAGCGCAATTTTGTAGAAGGAATCGCCACCGCCGGCCTGAAAGCTTGAGGAGGAACGGGTTTTTGCGGAGCGGCCTATGGGGAGACATCTTACCAGGAGGGGAGAAATGGAAGAAAACTTTACAGAGAGATTGGAAACTCCCTGCATTGTCATTGACAGAGACAAGGCGGAAAAAAACATTGCCCGGATGCAGGAAGCGGCCGACCGTGCCGGGGTGGCCCTGCGTCCTCACATAAAGACCCATAAGATGTGCGGCTACGCCAGGATGCAGATCCGGCAGGGGGCCAAAGGCATTACCTGCGCCAAGGTATCTGAGGCTGAGGTGATGGCCGACGGGGGCGTGGATGATATCTTCATCGCTTATCCTCAGGTGGGAAGATTCCGTCTGGAGAGGGTGGTGAAACTGGCCCGGCGCTGCCAAAGGCTGATCTTGGGGATTGACAGTCTAAAGAGCGCGAGACCGCTGTCCGAAGCGTTTGAAAAGGCAGGTATGAGGGGGGAGGTCCGCCTGGAGGTGGATACAGGGGCCCGCAGGACAGGTATCCCCTATGAACAGGCTGTCTCCCTGGCCCAGGCGGTGGCTCATATGCCGGGACTGGAACTGACAGGGATCTATACCTTTAAAGGCATGATCTTCAGGGGAAATCCCACACAGGACATAGAAGCCGCTGCCAGGGAAGAGGGAGAACTGATGGCCCGTCTGGCGGGAGAGCTGAGAAAGTCCGGGATAGCCATAAAGGACATCAGCGCCGGATCTACGCCTACGGGGACGGCAGTGGCCGAGACCGGGTTTGTGACAGAAATACGGCCAGGTACTTACATTTTCAATGACCACATGCTGTGCCGCGAGGGGTGGGCCAGGCCGGAACAGATCGCGGCCCACTACTATGTTACAGTGGTCAGCACCCCCAGGCCGGAGTATGCGGTAATCGACGGGGGAACCAAGACATTTCCAATGGATGTGTTTCTTGACGCGCCTCCTTATCACTACCCTGGTTATGGACTTGTGGACGGGCATCCGGACCTGTGCCTCAGGCGGATGAATGAAGAGCACGGCATCCTGGAGAGCCCGAAGGGAAACACAGGCCTTTATCCGGGGCAGGTGCTGAGAATAACCCCTATTCACATCTGCACAGCTATCAATATGCAGAATACCGTGTATGAATATTATGAAGGAAAGCTGGATAAGCACAGGGTAGATGCCAGGGGAATGTCTGTGTAGGAAGGTTACAGGAAACAGAGGATAAAAAGATGAGAACAGTGATCTTAGGGGGGACTGTCTACGACGGAAGCGGCGGCCCCCCTGTCTGTAAAGACGTTTTGATTGAAAATGGACGAATTTTGGATGTGGGACATTTTTCTCAGATAGAGAATTCTGTCAGGATCGACGCTAAGGGAATGGCGGTGACACCGGGATTTATAGACAGCCACCGCCATGGAGATTTTGCCGTATTTACAGATGCCGGATTTGGGGAGGCGGAGCTTGCCCAGGGAGTCACCACCATGCTGGTGGGAAACTGCGGGATGTCCGCCGCTCCCGCGGCCGGGAATTTCAGGGAAGAATGGTATGGCTTTATAGAGCCCTGTCTTGGAAAACCACCTAAAGGGAAGTTATGGGAGACTTTTCCCCAATATTTAGATCAGCTGGAAAAAAGGGAGCTTCCACTGAATGTGGGAGCCCTTATAGGACTGGGCTCTGTGAAGACCGCGGTGAAAGGTTTTTCGTCCCAGGCCTGGACAAGCCAGGAGATGAGAGAGGGTCAGAGGCTGGTGATGGAGGCCCTGGAAGCGGGGGCCTGGGGGATCAGCTGCGGCATTATGTACATGCCGGAATGCTATTGGTCTCCTAAGGATTATGTAAAGCTGCTGAGGCCCGCGGCTGCCTACAAACGTCCCCTGTGCTGTCACATGCGGGGTGAGGGAGATGGGCTGGAGGAAGCAGTAGCTGAGGCCATAGAGATCGCCTCCGAGGCAGGACTTGGCCTTCACATCAGCCATTTTAAGGCAACAGGAAAGAAAAACTGGAGGAGGTCTCTTCCCAAGGCCATTGAAAGGATTCGTCAGGCAAGGGAAGAAGGGCAGGACGTCACAGTGGATTTTTATCCTTACACAGGAGGCTCAACTACCCTGATGACCTTGCTTCCGCCTTGCTGTCATAAAGAAGATATCAAGTCCACCTTAAGCTGGCTTTCCGAAAAAGAGGGGGTACAGCAGCTGAGAAAGGAGCTCCTTAAGGATCGCCCTGGCTGGGAAAATATGGTGAGGGCCATTGGGTGGGAGCGGATCCTGATCAGCTCGGTGGCAACAGAGAAGAATAAGGAAGCCCAGGGCCGCTCTTTTCCTCAGATCTGTGAGAGCAGCGGCGATGAGGACGAGGCTGCCTGCATGGCCAGGCTTTTGCGGGAAGAAAAGGGGAAGGTCGGAATCATTGTCATGAGTATGGATCCCGGGGATGTGGACACGGTGGCAGGGCTGCCTTATGGGTCAGTGATCTCCGACGGGCTCTACGGAGCGCCGGGGTTTCCCCATCCCAGATTGTACGGAGCGTTTCCAAGGGTGTGGAGTGAATATGTTATAAAACGGGGAATCCTGACACCTGAGGAGGCGGTTTATAAGATGAGCGGACTGCCTGCCAGACGTTTTGGCCTTGGGGACAGGGGACGGATCCAAAAAGGCATGAGGGCTGATATTAATCTGTTTAACCCAGGGAAATTTCATGACACAGCCACATTTACGGACCCTGTCAGGTTGGCGGAAGGGATGGATATGGTGCTGATCAACGGTGAGGCTGTCTGGAATAAAGGAAAATGGACCAGGCGGAGAACGGCAGACCTGCTTCGGGCAGAAAACATATTAATAGAAAGTGAGTTGACATAAGATGGATGTTTATGAGAGATTAAAAAAAATGGGATTTGAACTGCCCCCGCCTCCGCCCAAAGGAGGGCTGTATACACCCTGTAAAAGGTTTATGGGGAACCTGTTTTATATTTCTGGATGCGGCCCTGCCATAGGGGAAAAGACCTGTAAGGGTAAGCTTGGAGTGGAAGTGACGGTGGAGCAGGGACAGACGGCGGCAAGAAACTGTATGTTAAATGTCCTGTCAGTTCTCCACTCAGAGATCGGGGATTTAAACAGGGTGGCCAATGTGGTAAAGATCCTGACCTTTGTCTCCAGCGGGCAGGACTTTTTTGACCAGCCCCAGGTGGCCAACGGCGGCAGCGGCCTGCTTCTGGAGCTGTTCGGGGAATCTGTGGGTCTCCCCTCCCGCTCGGCTGTAGGGGTCAGCGTTCTGCCAGGGGACATCAGCGTAGAGACAGAAGCCCTTTTTGAAGTGAGATGGTGACCGGAGGATATGGAATGGTTCAGGATAAGAGAAAGACAGAGAGCCGGAATCCAGCTACATGGAACATTGATTCCATGCCCACGGTGGAGATGCTGCGGCTTATCAATCAGGAGGACCAGAAGGTTGCCCAGGCTGTGGCAACTCAGCTCCCCCAGATCGGAAGGGCCGTGGATGAGACAGCCCAGAGGCTGCGGCTTGGAGGAAGGCTGTTTTACTGCGGGGCAGGGACGTCAGGAAGGCTTGGGATTCTGGACGCGTCAGAGTGTCCGCCAACTTACAATGCCCCTGCCTGGCTGGTGCAGGCCCTGATCGCCGGGGGGAAAGAGGCGGTGTTCCACGCTGTGGAGGGAGCGGAAGATGACATGGGTGCCTGCAGGACGGAGCTTCAGGAGAGAGGCTTTGAGTGTCATGACGTGTTAGTGGGCATCGCTGCCAGCGGAACCACCCCCTATGTGCTGGGAGGACTTGATTTCGCCAGGAATCTGGGAGCCCTGACAGTGGGAATCTCCTGCAATGAAGACTCGCCTGTGTCCAGACACTGTGATATCGCCATAACCCCTGTGGTGGGACCGGAAGTGATAACAGGCTCCACCAGGATGAAGGCGGGAACAGCGCAGAAGCTGGTGCTCAACATGCTTTCCACAGGCACTATGATACGCCTTGGAAAGGTGTACGGAAATCTTATGGTGGACATGCAGGTGAGCAACGCGAAGCTGGCGGGTAGAGCGTGCCGCATTGTAGCTGAGGCGGCCAATGTGGATGAAAGAACCGCGGCCGAGACTTTAAACCAATGCGGCGGAGAAGTAAAGACGGCCATTGTCCAGCTGTGTATGGGGGTGGATGTCCATGACGCCCGCAGCCGTCTGGCTGCCTGCGGCGGCGTGGTCAGCCGGGCCCTGGCTATGTAAGGAAAGAGGATTCTATAATGGATTATGTCATCGGTGTAGACGCGGGAGCCACAAAGACCAGCGCGTGCGGATTTTCTTTAGATGGCGGGCTGCTGGTCCGGCATTGCGGGGGGCCGGGAAATTTTGTAGAAGATCCCACAGGCGCTGAGAGAAATTTGCTGGGAGCTGTAAAAAGGTGTTTGGAAGACTTAGGTAATGGATGCCGTCTGGTCGCGGCAGGAGCCGCCGGGATGAGAAGCAGCGGTCTGTCTGAGGAGATTCGTAAAAAACTGGAACGTGCCGCGAATTGTCAGGCAAAGGTAATGGATGACGGCATGCTGGCGTTGTACGCCAATCTAGGGCAGCGGGAAGGAATTCTGGTCATCGCGGGCACAGGGTCTGTCGTCTATGGAAGGTCCAAAAGGGGGCAGGTAAGCACCGGGGGGTGGGGCTACCTGCTGGATGACCGGGGCAGCGGGGCAGCCATAGCGATCCATTGTCTGAAATATATGGTTCGTTCCTGTGACGAGGGCTGCCTGGTATCTTTGATGGGCAGGGATATATTAAAAGAACTGGGCTGCGGGGATATCTGGCAGCTTCCCCGGGCGGTCTCACATGCCGACAAGACCAGAATCGCCGCGTTGGCTCCCATAGTGGCGGAACACGCCGCGAAGGGCGACGAAAATGCCCGCGGTATCCTTACACAGGCAGGCGGCGAGCTGGCGGATATGGCCTGTCAGGCAGCGGGAAGGCTGGGACTCGCGGCCCCGCTTACAGGGGTCAGCGGCAGTGTTTTCGAAAAGAATCCCCTGGTGGTCCAGGCGTTTTGGAAGAGAATGAAAGCATGCCTTCCCGGCGCGGTGCCCTGCCCGACCTACGAACGAGCGGAGAAAGGCGCTCTCTGGTTTTACCAGGAAATAAAGCACACATGAAGATTAGAATATTTTCCAGAGAAGATGTACCAAAAGCGGTGGCACTGTGGAACGCTTGCGTCAGCAATGGGCAGATGCTCTATGCTCCCATGACAGACGAGAGATTCTGCCAGGTATTTTTAGAGTCTCCCCACTACAGGCAGGAGTATATGATTGCCGCTTTTGACCAGAAGGGACAGCGGATGGCAGGTTTTGGCGCGGGTCTTTTGAAACGTTCTTACCTCCAGGGAGAAAACTTTGACAACACCCCGGCTTATGTGACCATGGTGCTTGTGGATCCCCAAAGGCAGCGCCAGGGAATAGGGACCAGGATCCTAAAGGAACTGGAACATCGGTTCCAGACAGCGGGGAAAAGGAAAGCGGCCATCACTTACCGCAACCCGGCAGCCCTTACCTGGAATATCCCGGGCAGGGCGGGGATTCAGCACAACAATGCCCCCGGCGTTTTCATGGACAGCCCCGGATATCTCTTTTTTGAAAGTCAGGGGTACCGGCTTATAAGAGTGGAAGAGGGGATGTATCTGCCTCTGGCGGGACATGAGCTCCCGGAAAAGATCCGGAAGAGGCAGGAGACTTTGCGGAAAAACGGAATCGAGACAGGGTTATTTGACCCTGAAAAACATAAGGGATTCGAAGAATTATTTGACGCCCTTGGAGGTGAGGTGTGGCGGCAGACTATCCGCGACAATCTAAAACGGGGCAATCCTCTGCCAGTGCTGGTTGCCTCTGACAGAGGGAAAATAGTGGGATTTGCCGGTCCCATTGACAGAGAAGAAAACGGGCGGGGATGGTTTAACGGCATCGGAACTCACCCGGATTATGAGGGTCAGGGGATTGCCTCAGTGCTGTTTTATTGCCTTATGGAGAAATTCGCCTCCATAGGAGCCCAGTACAGCACGCTGTTTACGGATGAGGAAAATCCGGCCATGTTTCTGTACCGGTCAGCAGGGTTTACCACAGGGGCAAGGTTCGGCGTTATGGAAAAGGAGGTTTGAGGTTATGGCAGTGATCATGGCAGTGGGAGCCCATGTTGGAGATATGGAACTGACCTGCGGCGGTGTCCTGGCAGCCCATGCTTTAAGAGGTGACAGGATCGTCACAGTGGCTATGACAGCGGGAGAAAAAGGAAATCCGCCGGAAATGTCTCCCGAAAAATACCGTGTCCAGAAGGTAGCTGAAGCCCGGGGATTTGCCCGGGCTCTGGGTGGGGAGGCGGTTGTGCTTGACACCCCTGACGGTCTGCTGGAGTATGAGGACAGAACGGTATGGACGATGTGCGATCTCATCCGTCAGTACCGCCCGGATGTGCTGATTACCCACTGGAGGGAAAGCGTGCACAAGGATCACCGTGCCGCTTCCCGAATCGTTTCCGATGCCCGGTATTTTGCGGGAAACAGGGGATTTGTCCGTGAACTGGAGGCCCACCCATGCCCCAAATTGTATTTTGCGGAAAACTGGGAGGATTCCCGGGAGTTTACGCCGTATCTGTACGTGGATATCTCTCAGGGGTATGAGCTGTGGATACAGGAGATCCAAAAACACTGGTTTGTAACCCACAGCACGGATTACCGGTATCTGGAATATTATGACGCCCTGAGCATCTGCAGAGGGTGTGAAAGCGGGTTTACAAGGGCCCAGGCATTTATGGTCCGGGAGCAGTTTTCCAGGGTAAAACGGGGCGCTGTCACTGATTTCTGAAAGGAGGCTCAATGGGAAGAACGGTGCTGTGCGGCGCTGACCGCGTCCACGAATATGGTTCCCTGTTTTATGGGAAACGTCTGGGGTTGATCACCAATCCCACCGGCCTGCGAAAGGATTTGTCCTCCACGGCGGATTACCTGGCAGGCGGCTACAGCCTGAAAGCCATGTACGCCCCGGAACATGGAGTTAGAGGAGACAGGCAGGATGGACAGGACATCCAGTCTTATATGGATAAAAACACAGGGGTACAGGTCTTTAGCGTTTATGGAGAGAAGCGGGCCCCGTCAGATGAGATGTTGGATGGCATTGACCTGATGATCTATGACATTCAGGATGTGGGATCCCGCTATTATACCTACATCTATTCCATGGCCAACTGCATGGAAGCCTGCGGCAGGCTTGGGATCCCTTTCGTGGTTTTAGACCGCCCCAATCCCATCAGCGGTCTCTGGCCGGAAGGAACCCATATGGAAGACCATTGCCGCTCTTTTATCGGGATGTACGATTTTCCCCAGAGGTATGCCCTGACTTGCGGGGAGCTGGCCAGGATGATTAATGAGCGGTTTGACATAGGCGTATACCTGACAGTTATCCCCATGAAGGGCTGGTCGAGAGATATGATGTGGTTCCAGACCGGCCTGACGTGGGTAAGCCCCAGTCCCAATATGCCCACCCCGGAGGCAGCCCTTTTGTACAATGGCACTGGTATGTTTGAAGGCACTACCTTGTCAGAAGGGCGGGGAACCACTCACCCATTTGAGGTAATCGGAGCGCCCTGGCTTGATGCCGGGTACTTCGCCCGGGCACTGGAGGAACGAAAGTGTCCAGGAGTGAGATTCCGTCCCGTCAGCTTTATTCCCATGTTCCATAAGCACGCGGGCATTTTGTGTCACGGAGTTCAGGTCCACGTAACCGACTGGTTTAAGGTACGGCCGGTAGAGCTTGGGGTTAACATGGTGTTGGTAGCGAAGGAACAGAGCGGCAGATATTTTTCTTTTACGCCCCCAAAGCATGAGGTGGGAGATTATACGATGGATCTGCTGTTTGGCAGTCCCGGGATGCGGCGGGAAGGGGTCAGCCCTGAGGAGATTGGTCAAAAGATCCGAAGGGATACGGGGGATTATGTGAAGTATTGGAAGGACTACTGGGAGTATGGGTGTGAGGAATTGCGGTCTGTAAAGACAGGAAACTGATGTCGAAAAGAAAAGTAACTAACAGTTAATTTATATTTCTTTTAATTAACTTATCCTCAGTTGAGAACTCCCCTTCCATCTGCTATCATAAAACCAGCAGGGCCCTGCGGAAAATGACCATAAGGAGGATCTGTTAATGCAAATCGGTCAGGTGATCAGGACTTACCGGAAAAAGAAAAACATGACTCAGGAGGACATGGCCATCCGCCTTGGAGTGACAGCCCCCGCGGTGAACAAGTGGGAGAACGGAAATTCCATGCCGGACATCCTTCTCCTTGCCCCTATCGCCAGGCTTCTGGGAATTACGGTAGATGAACTTCTCTCTTTCAGAGAAGAGCTTACAAAAGAAGAGATCAATGACTTTATCCGCGAACTGGACAGCCGGCTGAAGGAGGAACCGTTTGACCAGGTCTTTTGGTGGGCAAGGAAGAAGGTAGAGGAATATCCCAACTGTCAGATGCTGATGTGGCAGGTCGCGGTGGTGCTCAATGCCAGGCTTCTTTTTTGTGAGACCGAAAGAAGGGGGGAGCATGAGGATTACATCAACACCTGCTTTGTCCGGGTTTTGGAAAGCAATGATGAGGAATTGAGGGTGAAGGCCGCGGAATCCCTGTACGGCTTCTGGCTGAGAAAAGAAGAGTACGAGAAGGCTCAGTCCTATCTTGCCTATATGTCAGACCAGAACCCGGAAAAGAAGAGGAAGCAGGGGGAGATCTACGGAAAGATGGGGCAGATCCAGGAGGCATACAAAGTCTACGAGGAGCTGCTGATTTCTGCCTACGGGAACTTAAGCCTGATACTCAACAGCATGTACAGGCTGGCCATGGAAAAGGGTGAGAAGGAGCGGGCCCATATGCTGGTGGAAAAGGAGAGGCAGGCGGCAAGGCTGTTTGACATGGGCAGGTACCACGAGGCGTCCGCTGGCCTGGACCTGGCGGCAGCGGGGAAAGACCAGGAGGCCACCGCGGAGATCATGGAGGAGATGCTTGAAACAGTAGATGATCTGTGTGGCTACAGACATTCCCCCCTGTATGAGCACATAACATTTAAAGAGGTCAGGAGGGAATTTTTAGAGGGGATACGGAAAAATCTTCTGGCAAATTTCCGGGATGAGGAGGCCTTTGGGTACATGAGAGAGAACAGCAGGTGGCGGGAGCTGATCGGGGAGGATATTAAATAATCCGGACAGACATTCTGCCCTATGAAAGAAAGATGGGATCGGCAGATGCCCATGACAGCAAACCAGAACTCTGGAAACATTTGGCATTACCGTAAAAGTATATGTTCGTATATACGAATTAGCAACGGATATGTGATTATATACAAAAAATGTAACCGCTTACATCAAAAAATCTATTGATTACTCACAAAAATTGTCACATTTTTTTCCAGAAAACCACTTTACTAGATTTCGAATTGTGTTATACTATTAGCAGACCGCCGACGGGTCTCTCCAAGGTAAAGCGGGGGGACAAAGGGCCGGTGGGGAGAATATGTAGACAAGCTCTACACACAACTTGAGGAGGAAAATACTTATGGCAAACAAGTGGGTCTATTTGTTTAGCGAGGGTAATGCCAACATGAGAAATCTGTTGGGTGGAAAAGGTGCCAACCTGGCAGAGATGACAAACCTGGGACTTCCTGTACCGCAGGGATTTACCATTACTACAGAAGCCTGCACTCAGTACTATGAGGATGGCAAGAAGATCAACGATGAGATCATGGGCCAGATTATGGAATATATCGGCAAGATGGAAGAGATCACCGGCAAGAAGTTCGGCGACAGGGAGAATCCCCTTCTGGTATCCGTTCGTTCCGGCGCGAGGGCTTCCATGCCAGGTATGATGGACACGATCCTGAACCTGGGTCTTAATGAGGAAGTGGTGGAGGTTCTGGCCGCTAAGTCCGGCAATCCCCGCTGGGCATGGGACTGCTACAGAAGATTTATCCAGATGTTCTCCGATGTGGTTATGGAAGTAGGCAAGAAGTACTTCGAGGAACTCATCGACAAGATGAAAGAGGAAAAAGGCGTGACTCAGGACGTAGACCTGACCGCTGATGACTTAAAAGAGCTGGCCAACCAGTTCAAGGCAGAGTACAAAGAGAAGATCGGAAGTGACTTCCCCACTGATCCCAAGGAGCAGCTGATGGAAGCCATCAAGGCCGTGTTCCGTTCCTGGGACAACCCGAGAGCCAACGTATACCGCAGAGACAATGATATCCCCTATTCCTGGGGTACTGCTGTCAACGTTCAGATGATGGCTTTCGGAAACATGGGCGAGACCTCCGGTACCGGTGTTGCCTTTACCCGTGACCCGGCTACAGGCGAGAAGCACCTGATGGGCGAGTTCCTTATGAACGCGCAGGGCGAGGACGTGGTTGCCGGTGTCCGCACACCGCAGAAGATCGATCAGTTAAAGGAAGTTATGCCGGAGGTTTATGAGCAGTTCGTGGACATCTGCCATAAGCTGGAGGATCACTACAGAGACATGCAGGATATGGAGTTCACCATTGAGGACAGAAAGCTCTACATGCTGCAGACCCGTAACGGCAAGAGAACAGCCAAGGCGGCTCTGAAGATTGCCTGCGACTTGGTAGACGAGGGCATGATTGATGAGAAGAAAGCCGTTCAGATGATTGACCCGAGAAACTTAGATACCCTTCTTCATCCTCAGTTTGACCAGGATGCTTTAAAGAAGGTTGAGCCAGTGGCCAAGGCTCTGGCCGCCTCACCGGGAGCCGCGTGCGGTAAGATTGTATTTACGGCAGAGGATGCGAAAGAGTGGGCCGCCAGAGGCGAGAAGGTGGTTCTTGTCCGCCTTGAGACTTCTCCGGAAGACATTGAGGGCATGAAGGCCGCTCAGGGTATCCTGACTGTCCGTGGCGGTATGACAAGCCACGCCGCCGTAGTTGCCCGCGGTATGGGTACCTGCTGTGTATCCGGATGCTCCGACATTGCCATGGACGAGGAGAACAAGAAGTTTGTCATGGCAGGAAAAGAGTACCATGAGGGTGACTGGCTGTCCCTGGATGGCTCCACAGGTAAGATCTACGACGGCATTATCCCTACTGTAGACGCCACCATTGCCGGCGAGTTCGGAAGAATCATGGGCTGGGCTGACAAGTACAGAAGACTGAAAGTGAGAACCAACGCGGATACACCATCTGACGCTAAGAAGGCAAGAGAGCTGGGCGCGGAGGGCATCGGCCTCTGCCGTACCGAGCATATGTTCTTTGAGGGCGACAGAATCGACGCGTTCCGGGAGATGATCTGCTCCGACACTGTGGAGGAGAGAGAAGCGGCTCTGGAGAAGATCCTTCCTGTACAGCAGGGCGACTTCGAGAAGCTGTATGAGGCTCTGGAGGGCAACCCGGTATGTATCCGTTTCCTGGATCCGCCGCTTCATGAGTTCGTTCCCACTGAGGAAGAAGATATTGAGAAGCTGGCCAAGGCTCAGGGCAAGACCGTTGAGAAGATCAAGAACATCATCGCTTCCCTTCATGAGTTCAACCCCATGATGGGCCACAGAGGATGCCGTCTGGCTGTCACCTATCCAGAGATTGCCAAGATGCAGACCAAGGCTGTGATCCGCGCGGCCATCAATGTTCAGAAGGCTCACGCTGACTGGAATGTATGCCCGGAGATCATGATCCCCCTTATCTGCGATATCAAAGAGCTTAAGTTTGTCAAGAAGGTTGTGGTTGAGACTGCTGACGCTGAGATCAAGGCAGCGGGTGTGGATCTGAAATATGAAGTTGGTACTATGATCGAGATTCCGAGAGCGGCCCTGACCGCTGACGAGATCGCGAAGGAGGCTGAGTTCTTCTGCTTCGGTACTAACGATCTTACCCAGATGTGCTACGGCTTCTCCCGTGACGATGCCGGCAAGTTCCTGAACGCTTACTATGACACCAAGATCTTTGAGAACGATCCATTCGCGAAACTGGATCAGATCGGCGTAGGCAAGCTGATGGAGACCGCTATCAAACTGGGCAAGCCGGTACGTCCAGAACTGCATGTAGGCATCTGCGGCGAGCACGGCGGAGATCCGTCTTCCGTTGAGTTCTGCCATAAGATTGGTCTGGATTATGTGTCCTGCTCACCGTTCAGAGTTCCGATCGCAAGGTTGGCGGCTGCACAGGCGGCGATAAACAATGTAGGAAAGTAGATTACAAATATATGTACTTTAC
>CAJUSJ010000043.1 GCA_910588865.1 uncultured Lachnospiraceae bacterium | reverse complement strand
TATTGCCCGTATACAGGATGGGATTAATAATGACCTTGCCAGAGCCTATGATGACCTGTCAATCAATATAGCGAAAGCGTCCTGGGATATTATGACAGATATTTTTCAGGAAAAGGGCGAGAAATTTGTCTTTGTAATGGATGAATGGGATGCGGTGTTTCATATGTCATTCATTACTCAGGACGATAAAAAGGATTATCTGCTGTTTTTGAAGTCATTATTAAAAGGAAAGGTTTATGTGGAGCTGGCTTATATGACAGGAGTTCTCCCGATTGCTCGAAACCATGCTTCGCATGGTACTCAGGAATCTGTCGATTCCTTCGTTGACGTGTCGGGTGAAAGCCTGCAAGCAGTCTTTCCTGCGGACACGCCATACTCCGGCGGTTCGGAACTGAATATGTTTTTAGAATATGACATGGCGACAAAAAAGAGATTCAGTGAATACTTTGGATTTCTGGATTCGGAGGTTGATAAACTGTTTGAGATATATGAAAAGGGGACGGCTGAACCGGCAATTACCAGAGAAGAACTGCGGATCTGGTATGATGGCTATTGCACGGCAATGGGAAAAAGGATTTATAACCCCCGTTCGGTTGTGTGCGCCCTGATGGACAATGAACTGTCTAATTATTGGACCAGTTCAGGACCTTATGATGAGATCTTTTATTATATTCGTAATAATATCCAAGATGTAAGGGATGATATTGTTCTGATGGTGTCAGGAGAGCCGGTCTCCATCGCTCTTCAGGGGTATGCTGTTACAGGAACGGAGCTAAAAACAAAAAATCAGATTTATTCGGCTATGGTGGTTTACGGACTTTTAACTTATGAGAATAAGATGGTTTCTATTCCCAATAAAGAGCTGATGGATAAGTTTAATGAACTCCTTCTGAATAATGACAGTCTCGGATACGTTTACAATCTGGCCAGGGAATCGGAGCGGATGCTGGCTGCTACGCTGGCGCGAGATACAGATACTATGGCAGGTATTCTTGAGTTTGCTCATGATACCGAGTCACCGATCTTCTCTTATAATAGCGAGATTGAATTGGCGGCTGTAATTAATCTTGTATACCTTGCGGCGCGGGACCGATACCGTGTGGAACGGGAGGATAAAGCGGGGAAAGGGTATGTGGATTTCATCTTTTATCCAGAAGTAAAAAGCGCGGATGCTATAATTTTGGAATTGAAAGTAGGAAGTACACCTAAAAAAGCAATTCAGCAGATTAAGGATAAGAATTATGTGTCGCGGTTAAGAGGAAAGCTGGGAGAAAAGCCCAAATATACGGGAAAAATCCTGGCAGTTGGAATCAGTTATAACAAAAAGACAAAGAAACATATGTGTAAGGTGGAGCTGTTGTAGAAGTGCTGTCTTTCTGGTGAATTATACAAAGGAGTAACGGGAAGGGGAATCACCCTGTGAGAGTAAACAGGCTGATTCCCCTTCCAGGCCAGGAACGTAATTTTTCTGTCTTGCGCCCGGTAACTTTCTTCCCATCCCCGCCGCTCTTCCTACAATTCCAACTTCAAATCCCCATCTTTAATCCAACCCATTTTCCTTAAGATTTCCCCAAACACCCAGGTCAATACCGCCGGAAGTACAAAGCATACCAGGATAATTCCGATCCACATATTGCTTCCCCCGCCCATGGCGGTGTACACGCCGATAGGTCCTACCAGCCCGCAGGTGCCCATGCCGGCTCCTGTGGGAATATTTTCCATCTGAAAAACCATGGTGGCCACAGGCCCTGTGACCATGGAGGCCAGTGTAGGCGGGATCCAGATCCGGGGATTTTTCACGATATTGCCCATCTGGAGCATGGAGGTGCCAAGTCCCTGGGCCAGGAGGCCTCCGATGCCGTTTTCCCGGAAGCTCATGACCGCGAAGCCGATCATCTGAGCGCAGCATCCGGCGGTGGCGGCTCCTCCCGCCAGACCGTCTAAGCTGAGCATGATGCAGATGGCGGCGCTGCTTATGGGGAGAGTCAGGGCAATGCCGATGAGGGCGGACACCAGAATTCCCATAAAGAAGGGCTGCATCATGGTGGTGGTCTTCACCAGGTTGCCGAATCCGGTCATGAAGGCGGACACGCCGGGGCCCACAAACTGGGCCATGAAGACTCCGGAGATGATGGTGACGCCGGGAGTGACGAGAATATCCACCCGGGTTTCTTTTGACACCATTTTTCCAAGTTCCACGGCCACGATGGCTGCCACGAAGGCTCCCACAGGGCCGCCCAGGTCGTTGCCCGCTATTCCCACAGTGGCCGCGGAGAGCAGCACCAGCTGAGGGGCTTGTAAGGCATAGGCGATGGAAACCCCCAGGGCAGCGCCGGTGGCTCCTTTGGCGTACTGGGATATGGTGTTGAAAACTTCAATGCCGGACTTTTCGCCTAAGGTGGCGAAGATGGTTCCGATGAGCAGGGAGGCAAAGAGGCCGAAGGCCATGGCTCCTAAAGCGTCGATGAAATAGGTTTTGAGGGTGAAATTGATGTTCTTGCGTTTTAAAAATCCTTTGATGCCTGTTGTTTCCATGGGAAAATCTCCTTTAGTGTTTTGATGAATGCCTGATCATAATAAAAAGGCAGGGACTATACACACATTTGACTTCCCAGGGTCAAAGCAGTTTCTGGTTTTTCATTTTATCATATATTTCCAAAAAAACAATAGAATGATAAAAAATTAACGATGACAAAATGGGAAACCTGTGGTATAGTGAGTGTTATAGTTCAACCATAACAAAATAACAGGAAATGAGGTGTCAAATGGAAGATTTTAATCCGGATCTGAAAGAGAAGATGAAAAAGGCAGCGAAAAAGGCAGCGAAAAAGGCCAGACAGACCGTTCTGGGAGTTTTAGGGCTTCTGGCGGCGCTGGTTCTGGGCTTTGGTTCTTTTTACAACATTGAGGAGCAGGAACAGGCGGTGCTGACCACCTTCGGGGTAGCGTCAGCTGTGGCGGAGCCTGGCCTCCATTTTAAGATTCCTCTGATTCAGAGGGTTCAGAAGGTCAACACCACCATCCAGGGGTTTGCCCTGGGGTATGACCAGGCGGACAATGAGAGCAGGGAGGAGGATTCCCTGATGATCACCAATGACTACAATTTTGTCAATGTGGATTTTTTTATTGAGTACAAGGTGGCGGACCCGGTAAAGGCGGTGTACGCTTCTGAGGACCCTGTGCTGATCCTGAAAAATATCAGTAAAAGCTGTGTCCGCGCGGTCATAGGAAGTTATGACGTGGACTCGGTGCTGACCACAGGGAAAAATGAGATCCAGGGAAATATCCGGGACATGATCGTGGCCAAGCTGGAGGCCCACGATGTGGGGCTTCAGGTGGTCAATGTGACCATCCAGGACTCGGAGCCGCCGACAAAGGAGGTTATGGAGGCCTTCAAGGCAGTGGAGACCGCCAAGCAGGGAAAGGAAACTGCCATCAACAACGCGAACAAGTACCGCAACGAGAAGCTGCCCGGGGCAGAGGCGGAGATCGACAAGATCATGCAGGAGGCCCAGGCCCAGAAGACCCAGAGGATCAACGAGGCCAACGGGGAGGTGGCCAGATTCAACGCCATGTATGAGGAGTATGTAAAGAATCCCCAGGTGACCCGCCAGAGGATGTTCTACGAGGCCATGGAGGATGTGCTTCCGAGGCTCAAGGTGGTGATCGACGGCACGGACCAGACCAGCACCATCCTGCCCCTTGACAGCTTTACCGGGGGAAGTGTGGAGACCCAGGCTCCCGGGTCCCTGGAGGCGGCGGAGAACAGAGGGCAGGCGGACCCTGTAAGGGAGACAGAGAACTATGAGGAAGCGCGGGAGGAGGAAGACTATGAAGAAAGTGATCAGTAAGTTTCTGGCCTTGGTGGCGGCACTGGCGGTGATCATAGGCCTTGGGGGCTCCATGACCGTGACCAGGGAAAATGAATACAAGCTTATCCGGGAATTTGGCCGGGTAAGCCGGGTCATTGATCAGGCGGGTTTAAGTTTTAGGATTCCTTTTATCCAGACAGCGGACAGCCTTCCAAAGCAGATCCTTTTATACGATCTGGCCGCGTCGGATGTGATTACCATGGACAAAAAGACCATGATGAGCGACAGCTATGTGCTGTGGCGGATCACGGACCCTCTTAAGTTTGCCCAGACCCTGAACTCCTCCATAACCAACGCGGAGCGGAGGATCGACACCACGGTCTACAATTCCATAAAAAATGTGATCAGCAGCATGAGCCAGAACGATGTGATCAGCGGCCGGGACGGGGAGCTGTCGGAGGCCATTATGGCCAATATCGGAAATACCATGGAGCAGTACGGCATAGAGCTTCTGGCGGTGGAGACCAAGCAGCTGGACCTGCCCGCTGACAACAAAGCCGCGGTCTACGAGCGGATGATCTCCGAGAGGGACAAGATCGCGGCCACCTACCAGGCAGAAGGGCAGGCAGAGGCAAAGGTGATCCAGAATACCACGGACCGGGAGATCGCCATCAGCATTTCCAACGCTCAGGCGGAAGCCGCCGCCGTGACGGCTGAGGGCGAGGCGGAGTATATGAGGATCCTGGCAGATGCCTACAACACGCCGGAGAGGGCGGAGTTTTACGGGTTTATCCGGGCTCTGGACGCGGCCAGGGCCTCCCTGACGGGGAATAACAACACCCTGATCCTGCCAGGGGATTCGCCTATCGCGAGGATTTTTATGGGAGAATAAAAGAGGGGAAGACATTTCCCTTAAAAGAATTTGAGAACAGGAGTAAAGACAAATGAAGATCAGAGATATACTGGGACAGAACAGGCCTACCCTTTCTTTTGAGGTGTTCCCCCCAAAGACAGAGGACAATTATGAGACCGTGGAGGCGGCGGCCAGGGAGATCGCGAAATTGTCGCCCTCTTTTATGAGCGTGACCTACGGCGCGGGAGGGGGCACCAGCCGCTATACCGTGGACATTGCCGCCGCGCTGAACAATGAATACCATGTGCCGACCCTGGCCCATGTGACCTGTGTGTCCTCCACCAGGGAGAAGGTTCACCATGTGCTGGAAGAGTTAAAAGCAAGGGGCATTGAAAATGTGCTTGCTTTAAGAGGGGACATACCAAAGGAGGGACGTCTGGCCCACGATTACCAGTATGCCTCCGAGCTCATTGGGGATATCAAACAGCGCGGTGATTTCTGCGTCGGGGCTGCCTGTTATCCTGAGGGCCATGTGGAGTCTGCCAGCAAGACCGAGGACATTGCCCATCTAAAGGAAAAGGTGGAGGCGGGATGTGATTTCCTTACCACCCAGATGTTTTTTGACAACAATATCCTCTACAATTATCTGTACCGGATCCGGGAGAAGGGGATCACGGTTCCCGTGGTGGCGGGGATCATGCCTGTGACCAATGTGTCCCAGATCAAAAGGATCTGCCAGATGTCGGGAACTTATCTGCCCACCCGGTTCAAAGCCATTGTGGACCGGTTCGGCGACAATCCGGCAGCCATGAAGCAGGCGGGAATCGCCTATGCCGCGGAGCAGATCATTGACCTGATCGCCAACGGGGTCAACGGGATCCATGTGTATTCCATGAACAAGCCCGATGTGGCGGCCAGGATCCGGGAAAATCTTTCCGAGATCCTGGGACCCTAGAGATGAATGTGAAAGAGACCCTCCGGTATCTGGGATACAAAGGGGAGCAGGCGGATGAGCAGACCCTTATGCTGGTGGAGGAGTGCTGGCGGGAATTGGAGGGGGCCGCGGTCAAAAGGTGCTGTTTCCGGGAATACCCCCTGATATTTTCAGATGCCGGGGCCATGGACCTGGGGTGCTTTCATGCCACAAGCCAGGCCCTGTCCAAAAACCTTATGGGCTGCCGGGCAGTGGTGCTGTTCGCGGCCACTCTGGGGGTTTTAGTGGACAGCCTGATCCGAAGGTACAGCCGCCTGGAGATGAGCCGGGCAGTGGTGCTCCAGGCAGCGGCGGCTGCTATGCTGGAGGATTACTGTGATCAGGTCAATGAGGAGCTCCGGCGGGATTATGAGAAAAAGGGGCTTTATCTCCGCCCCCGGTTCAGCCCCGGATACGGGGATTTTTCCCTGGAATGCCAGCCAGCCCTTCTGGGGGCCCTGGAGGCAGGAAAGAGGGTGGGGATCACCCTGACAGACGGTTTCCTCATGGCCCCGTCCAAGTCCGTGACAGCGGTCATAGGGGTCAGTCCCATTGAGGGAATCCGCGGGGGAAAAGGCTGTGAGTCCTGCGGCAAGGCAGACTGTGTTTACAGAAGGGACAAGGGAAATTTACAAGAAGGGAGCGGGAAACGGGTATGAACGGAACGATCATGGACGAGATCAGAAGCAGGAAAGTATTTTTTGACGGTGGCATGGGAAGCCTTCTTCAGGCCAGGGGGCTGAAGGCAGGGGAACTGCCGGAAACCTGGAATCTGCTGCGGCCAGAGGTTTTAAGGCAGATCCACAGGGACTATTTAGAGGCAGGATGCGATATCCTTACTACCAACACCTTTGGGGCCAATGGGCTGAAATACCCGCCAGGGGGACCATTTTCCTTAGAAGAGATCATTGAGGCCGGGGTCGCCAATGCCAGGGAGGCGGTGAAGGCGGCAGGCCGGGGATTCGTGGCCCTGGATCTGGGGCCCACGGGAAAGCTTTTAAAACCCCTGGGAGATCTGGACTTTGACCATGCCTGCGCCATCTACAAGGAGGTGGTGGTGACCGGAAGCCGGGCAGGGGCGGATCTGGTGCTGGTGGAGACCATGAGCGACGGCTATGAGGCCAAGGCGGCTGTGCTGGCGGCCAAGGAAAACTGTGACCTTCCGGTGTTTGCCACCATGATCTTCGACCAGAAGGGAAAGCTTCTGACCGGAGGGGATGTGGAAGCCACCGTGGCCCTGCTGGAAGGCCTTGGGGTAGATGCCCTGGGGATCAACTGCGGGCTGGGTCCGGTTCAGATGAAGGAGATTTTGAGGGAGCTGTTAAAATACGCCTCGGTTCCTGTGATTGTCAACCCAAACGCCGGGCTTCCCAGAAGCGAGAACGGCAGGACCGTGTATGACATTGACGAGGATGAGTTCGCCGCGGTCATGGAAGACATCGGGGACATGGGGGCCAATGTGCTGGGTGGCTGCTGCGGCACCACGCCGGACCACATCAGGAAGCTGGTGGAAAGGTGCCGGCACAAGGAACAGGTCCTTCCGGAGAGAAAAAGGCGGACCGTTGTCTCTTCTTATACCCACGCCGTGGTCATTGACCGGGATCCGGTGATCATCGGGGAGCGGATCAATCCCACAGGAAAATCCCGGTTCAAGCAGGCTTTAAAGGATCATGATCTGGAGTATATCCTCCAGGAGGGGGTGACCCAGGAGGATCACGGTGCCCGTGTGCTGGATGTGAATGTGGGCCTGCCTGGGATCAATGAGCCTGAGATGATGGAGGAGGTTATAAAGGAGCTGCAGAGCGTCATCGATCTGCCGCTGCAGATCGACACCTCGGACATGAAGGCCATGGAGCGGGCCATGAGGATCTACAACGGAAAGCCGCTGATCAATTCCGTCAATGGTAAAGAAGAGTCCATGAGGGCCGTATTTCCCCTGGTAAAGCATTACGGAGGGGTGGTGGTGGCCCTGGCCCTGGATGAGGGCGGGATCCCGGACACAGCCCAGGGAAGGCTGGACATTGCCAGGAAAATTTACGCCACAGCGGCTGAGTATGGGATCCAAAAGGAGGATATCCTCATAGACGGTCTGTGCCTCACGGTCAGCTCGGACAGCAAAGGGGCCCTGACCACCCTGGAGACCTTGAGAAGGGTCAGGGATGAGCTGGGGGGAAAGACCATCCTGGGGGTGTCCAACATTTCCTTCGGCCTTCCCCAGAGAGAGATCATCAATGCCGCTTTTTTCACCATGGCTATGGCCAATGGGCTGAACGCTGCCATCATAAATCCCAACTCCCAGGCCATGACGCGGTCCTACTACAGCTTCCGGGCTCTGTGGGACCTGGACAGCCAGTGCCAAGACTATATCGGCATGTACGGGGGCCAGCCTTTTGGTGCCGGAGACAGTGGGGCGGGCTATGGTCATTTGTCCGGGGAAAACGGTCAGGGTCAGACACGGAAAGGGACAGAACCAGGGAATAAAAACAGCATAAGCGCCGCTCAGGAGCTTATGGGCCTTGGGGACTGTATCCGCCGGGGCTTAAAGGAGAGGGCCCACCAGGCGGTGAAGGTTCTTCTTGAGGAGCGGGAGGCCCTGGACATCATCAACCAGGAGATGATCCCGGCCCTGGACGATGTGGGGAAGGGATTTGAGAGGGGAACCGTATTTCTCCCCCAGCTGCTCATGAGCGCTGAGGCGGCCAAGGCGGCCTTTGAGGTGATCAAGGCTTATATGGCCCAAAATGGCCAGAGCCAGGAGAAGAAGGGAACCATTATCCTGGCCACGGTGAAGGGGGATATCCACGATATCGGAAAAAATATTGTGAAGGTCCTCCTGGAAAACTACAGCTACCAGGTGGTGGACTTAGGAAAGGATGTGCCGCCGGAGAAGATTGTGAAGGAGGCAGTGGAGCGGAAGGTTCCTCTTGTGGGCCTCAGCGCCCTGATGACCACCACGGTGCCCAGCATGGAGGAGACCATTGTCCGGCTGAGAAAACAGGCTCCCTGGGTGAAGGTCATGGTTGGAGGCGCTGTGCTGACCGAGGAGTATGCCCGGACCATTGGCGCGGACCGCTACTGCCGGGATGCCATGGCGTCGGTGAATTACGCGGAATCCCTGTTCATGGAAAGAGAATTGCCGGAAAATGAGAAAGGAGCAGGGGAAAGGTGACCTGGGAATTGGAATTTCTTCATTTTTTGGGGCAGCTTCACACTCCCTGGCTGGACCAGATCATGGTATTTGTCACCGGTCTGGCCAATCACGGGGAGCTGTGGCTGGCCCTGGCGGGAATCTTTTGTCTTTTCCCACGGACCAGGAGAATGGGGCTTGCCATGGCCCTTGCCATTGCCGGGGGATATGTCGCGGGCAACCTGTTTCTGAAAAATGTCATCGCCAGAAGCCGCCCCTGCTGGATCGAGCCTCAGGTTCCCCTGCTGGTGCCTGTGCCCCGGGACTACTCCTTCCCCTCAGGCCACACCCTGGTGTCCTTTGAGGGCGCGGTGTGCATGTGGTGTTTTGATCGAAGGTGGGGAGCGCCGGCCCTGGTGCTGGCGGGGCTTATCGGGTTTTCCAGGATGTATCTGTTTGTGCATTTTCCTACCGATATCCTTGGGGGGCTGGTCCTTGGGATCATCAACGGATGGCTTGCGGCCAGATATTTGAGACAGGGGACGGATTAATCCCACAGCCGGAGCGCGGCCTGGGGCAACGGGGGCGGTTACATATTATATTTTTTACGAGGGAGGTATAAAGTCATGAAAAAATTATCAGCCATAGTGCTTGCCATGTGTCTTATGACAGCTTGTTCAGGGGGAGATGCCGCTCCCGGGCCTTCATCGGGGGAACCAATGTCCGGGGAATCCTTGTCTTCTCAGACCTCGTCCGGGGCAGAGGAAGAAGAGACCCCGTCTGGGCAGCCCGGGCAGCAGGTGGGAAACATTTATCTGTACGGAGAACTGCACGGCGTGAAGGCCATCTATGACAGGGAGCTGGAGCTGTGGAAGGACCATTATGAAAAGGAACAGACCCGCCATCTCTTTCTGGAGCTGCCTTACTACACGGCTCAGTATCTGAATCTGTGGATGGAATCCGAAGACGACCAGATTCTTGAAGAGCTCTACGGCGACTGGGATCAGACGGCTTCCCATGTGGAGGACTACAAAACCTTCTTTAAGGGGATCAAAGAAGAGTGTCCGGAAACCATTTTTCACGGAACCGATGTGGGCCATCAGTATTCCACCACCGGACAGAGATACCTGGACTGGCTTACCCAAAACGGCCAGGAGGATTCGGAAAACTACCGCCTTGCCTCAGAGAACATAGAGCAGGGAAAACAGTTCTATGAGGCCGGCGATTTGGTCTACCGGGAAGAGAAGATGGTGGAGAATTTTAAACGGGAAATTGCCGGGGTAGACGGGGAATCGGTTATGGGAATTTACGGGGGAGCCCATCTGGGAGGAACGGTGTCAGGCACAGACATTCCGGCCATGGCGTCTCAGCTGAAGGAGCTATATGGGGATAAGGTGTCAGGGGAGGACTTGACCATGGTGGGAAAGGAGGATATGGAGCCTCTTGAGACAACGGTGATAAAGATCGGGGGAAAGGAGTATCCGGCCTCCTATTTTGGGGAAGAGGACCTTACCGGCATGATCCAGGACATAGCGTCCCGGCGGTTCTGGCGGCTGGAGGAGGCTTACGAGGATTTCGCGGACGCGGAGAAAAACGGCGATATGCTTCCCTGCAACAATTACCCCATGGCTGTGGAGGAGGGACAGGTGTTCATGATCGTGTACAAGAAAACAGACGGAGAGGAACTGACTCTGTTCTACCGGTCTGACGGGAATGAGTGGAACGGGATGCTGACCACAGAGGGAATCCTGGTAGAAGAAGAAGTTTTCCGTTGACAGTAAAAGGCTTCCGTGTTAGAATACAAAAAACAGACATGAGAGGGGTGAAAGGATGAGGTAATATTTCCGCAGATGTGACCGCGTAAGGACAGTGGGTTTTGACCTGCTTATTTCTTATGCCTGTTTCCGCGGGAATACTTGCCTCTCCGCCCCTTATTTTTGTGCCAATAATCCGATTACAGGAGACCTTTGCGCGAAAGCGGCCGCGGGAGCCATGATTCTTGCGGCCGTTTTCGCGTCCGCGCGGCGGACAAAGGGGGAATTTTTATGTCATTGATTCGTGTAACAGATTTATCATTTACCTATGAGGGCAGCAGTGACCCGGTGTTTGAGTCCGCGTCTTTTCTCATTGATACGGACTGGAAGCTGGGATTTACAGGAAGGAACGGGAGGGGGAAGACCACCTTTCTGAAGCTTCTTGAGGGAGAGTATGAGTACCAGGGAAGGATTGAGGCCAGCGTGGAGTTTGATTACTTCCCCTTTCCCGTAGGGGATGGGAACAAAGATGTGCTGGAGGTGGTCCTGGAAAAGATGCCGGACATTGAGTTCTGGCAGCTGAAGAGGGAGCTGAAACTGCTCCAGGTGAAAGAGGACATTTTGTACCGCCCCTTCCACAGCCTGTCGGGAGGGGAGAGGACCAAGGTCCTGCTCGCGGCCATGTTTTTAAGGGAAAATCATTTTCTCCTCATCGACGAGCCCACCAACCACCTGGATCTGGCGGGGCGGCAGCTGCTGGGGAAATATTTAAACCAGAAGAAGGGATTTATCCTGGTGTCCCACGACAGGGCGTTTCTGGATTCCTGTACGGATCACATGCTGTCCATCAACCGGAATGATATCCAGGTGCAAAAAGGGAATTTTTCCACATGGTTTGAGAACAGGGAGCGGCAGGAGGCCTTTGAGCTGGACCGTCAGAGGCAGCTGAAAAAGGACATCAGCCATCTGAAGGAAGCGGCCAGGCAGACAAGAAACTGGGGAGATCAGGTGGAGGCTTCCAAGATCGGATGCGGGTCTGGAAAATATGAGAAGAACATGGGAGCCAGACGGGCCTATATCGGGGAGAAGTCCCGGAGGATGCAGCAGAGGAGGAAGAATCTGGAGAGGCGGCAGGAGCGGGCCATTGAGGAGAAAGAGGGATTGCTTAAAAACGTGGAGACCGCCCAGCCGCTGAAACTGTGTCCCCTTACCTACCACAAGGAGGTGCTGGTGACAGCCAGGGACTTAGAGATCGGCTACGGCGGGCAGACAATCCGGGGCCCTGTCAGCTTTCAGGTGACCCGGGGAAGCCAAGTTATGCTGGTTGGAAAAAACGGATGCGGAAAGTCCAGTGTGATCAAAGCCATTTTAGAGAAAGCCGGGTCAGGAGCAAGGGGGGACAGTGGGGAATGGGAAGGAGCCTTAAGGCCGGAAGTGACAGGGGGGCTTCTGGAGACAGGAAGCGGGCTTAAGCTCTCCTATATCAGCCAGGAAACCTCCCATTTAAGAGGGCGTCTGGAAGAGTACGCCAGCCGGTGGGAGGTGGAGGAAGCTCTCATGAAAGCCCTGCTGCGGAAACTGGATTTTTCCAGAGAACAGTTCGCGAGGCCTCTGGAATGCTTAAGCGAAGGGCAGAAGAAAAAGGTGCTCATAGCCAGAAGCCTGTGCCAGCAGGCTCATCTATATATCTGGGATGAGCCTCTGAACTACATTGACATCTACTCCCGGATGCAGATCGAGGAGCTGATCAAAACCTGGAAGCCAACCCTCCTGTGCGTGGAACACGACAGTGCCTTCGGGGAGGCCATAGGGGCAATGCTTGTGAGCCTGTGAGAGGCCGGAAATTCAGCGGTAATGCTCCCGCAGGACCCGGATCTCTTCCGCGTACCCGTCAAGCTCGTTGGGGGTCTCCAGGTAGAAGGGCAGGTTTCTCAAAGCCGGATGGTTGATGATCCGGGCCATGGCCTCAAGGCCTATGTGGCCCTGCCCGATCTTCGCGTGCCGGTCTTTGCGGGCTCCCAGAGGGTTCATGCTGTCATTGAGATGGATGGCCTTCAGCCGGGAAAGTCCTACGATCCGGTCAAAGCGGCCCAGAACCTCATCAAGATGATCCCTGATATCATAGCCCCCGTCCCACACATGGCAGGTGTCCAGGCAGACCCCCATGTGGTCAGACAGCTCAACCCGGTCAAGGATCTCCCGGAGCTCCTCGAATTCCCGGCCGATCTCGCTGCCTTTTCCCGCCATGGTCTCCAGAAGGACCGTGGTGGACAGCTCTGGTTTCAGGATCCCGTTGAGCATGGAGGAGATGTGGGAGATCCCGGCCTCCGCCCCCTGTCCCACATGGCTTCCGGGATGAAAATTATAGCAGTTTCCCGGGGTGTGTTCCAGGCGGTTTAAATCATCGGTCATGGTATTTTTGGCAAATTCCCGGACTTTTGGGTCCAGGGAAGCCCCGTTGAGGGTGTAGGGGGCGTGAGCCAGGATCCTCTCTATGCCGTGGTCCCGGGCGTATTCTAAATAGGCCTGGATATCCTTGGGATCCAATGCCTTGGCTTTGGCTCCCCTGGGGTTGCGGGTGAAAAACTGAAAGGTGTTGGCCTTGATCTTTGCGGCGGTCTTCCCCATGGACAGATAGCCCTTGGAGGAGGAGAGATGGCATCCAATAGTCATCATATAAACTCTCCTTTCGGCTTACCGGTGGATCACAAAGTCCATGACAGACACCCAGACCCCCTTGTTCTGGTTCCACACGGACTCAAATTCGCTGAGAGGCATGGGGCAGGCCACGCTTCCCACCTCCACGGTAACGCTGGGAGCGGCCTGCCCGTTGACCTGCATCCAGTCTTTATAGCCGCCTTTGCCTTTGCTGTTGTTGACGCCATAGCCGGTGACCTGGGAAATCTGCTGGGCCAGGGCCAAGGAGCCTTCGGCGGACTGGTTGCTGTCCGTGTCCCAGTAGATGATGTTGCCCATGGAGTGATAGCTTATAGTGGCGGCCCAGTTCCTCTGGGAGGAGAGAGCGGCCAGTGCCTGGGTCTCTGGTTCCGAAAGGGGAGCGGTTCCCTTATAGTTGGCGTAGGAGCCTGCCACCGTGGGAAGGAGCATCTCCTCCCAGTGGGCCGGGAAATTGTGGTTTAAGTCCACCCCCATGCCGTTGCTCTTCCAGTAGGGGAGATATTCTTCCAGGGGAGCGGTGGTCTTGCCTGCCTCCACATCCCTTGCATAGCTGGCCAGAACCTCCTGTCTGACAAAATCCGAACGGATGGCCGCCATGCCGTACTGGGAGATGGCTACCCCGTCCGGGTTGGTCATGGGGACAAAGTGGAGGGCTGTCTGCTGGAACATATCCGAGAGAGCCATGTTGTTGTAGTGGCCCATGTCATAGCTGGCCAGGGCCAGCTCAACCTGGCTCATCATCAGGAGAGGGGTCATGTACTCCCGGCCATGGATAGCCCCCTGGAGAAGTACATGCTTTGGGGCCTCCATGCTGCCGATGATGATCTCGTAGATGGCTCTTCCGTCGTGGGACCATCCTATGACATTGACCTGGATCTTGTCGCCGTAGCGGTTTTGCAGGGACTGGATATCCGTGACCATCTGCTCGTGAGTGTACCGGTCTACCGGGCGGACGATGGGATCGGTCAGGACAATGTCAAGAAAGTCATTGGGCACGCCTGTGACATCGCCTATGATTCCCGGCTCCTCGGTCTCCTCTTCATGGATGCCGGGCCCAATCTCCTTTGGGGGCGTGTAGGGCACCGAGCCGGGTCCGGCGGAGGTCTCCAGCCCTACTCCCGGCCCCACTTCCGGTGAGTCTGCCCAAACAGTGGCGGGGAGCGGGGAAAAAGGCGCGGCAACGGCTCCCACAAAGGCCGCGGTCAATGATATATATAGAAAGTGTTTCATAACATCCCTCCATGATTCTTATTTTCTGAATGTTCTTACTCTACTTGAAATTCGCCCCGGGGTCAACCAAATATTTCTTACATTTTTTCTAATCTTGAGAAATGAAGCCGGTTATGGTAGTATAGAGGCATCGACATGCCGCCGGACCTCAGGGGAGGGGGCGATCATACATATTGACAAGGAGACCGGAATTATGTATAAATGCTGTGTTTTCGACCTGGATGGGACGCTGATCAATACGATCTTTGCCCTGACCAGGACCATCAACAAGGTGCTGGAGCGCTTTGGCTATGCCCCCATTGATGAGGACCACACCAGGATCTTTGTGGGAGACGGCTATAAAAAATTTGTGGAGAGAACCCTGATCTACAGAGGCGACAAGGATCTTGCCTGCCTGGAGGAAGCTCTTTTGCTGTACTGTCAGGTCTTTGAGGAGAACTGTCTGTATCGGATAGAGGCTTATGACGGCATGAGGGAGCTTCTGGCCTGGCTGAAGGAACAGGGATTTAAGCTCGCGGTTTTGACCAACAAGGCAGATGCCCAGGCCAAGGCCACCATTGAGAAGGTTTACGGAAGTCACATGTTTGACCTGATCACGGGGGAGAGGCCGGACGTGAAGAGAAAGCCGGACCCGGAGGGAGCCCTGTATACGGCCAGGACCCTGGGAGTTCTTCCGGAGGAATGTCTATATCTGGGAGACACCAACACGGACATGAGGACAGGGATCGGGGCAGGCATGGATACAGTAGGCGTTACATGGGGATTCCGGGACAGGGAAGAGCTGGAGGCCTTTCATCCGAAATTTCTGGCAGATCATCCGGGAGATGTCAAAAAGCTGCTGTCGCGTTTACGCGGCATGTGAACAGCAAGGTTACTGTTCAGGTAGGTCCGCGCGCTTGCCGCGCTGACCGTGTGATAAACTGGGCCAGAGAGCAAAAATCCCATCGCCGCAGGCGATTTTCATGGATTTTTGCCAGTTGCTGTGAACGTATGTGAACAGTAACACAGCAAGTGATGAAGGGTGGCTATTCTCAAACGGGAAAAGTTGTGCTATAATGAAAAACAAAAGATGCCAAAGACAGAGGGAGAAGTTATGAAAAGTAAGCTGAGCCTGTTGTTGGTGTGTATTGTGCTGGCGAGCGGATGCGGGCGGTATGAGAGGGCAGAAGAGCCGGTCACCATGCCCGCGCCCGTGGTAGTGGCCAGAGACCAGGAAGAGGACGGAAGAGAACAGAATACGAACAAAGTGGTGGACAAGGAGATCCATATTGTCACGGACCCCATCGTCACACAGCCCCAGAGGACGCCCATAAAGGTAAAGGGGATCTATATCTCCGCCTACGTGGCGGGAACCCAAAATCTGATGGATGAGATCATACAGCATATTGACGAGACCGAGATCAACGCGGTGGTGATCGACGTGAAGGACGACAACGGCAGGATCACTTTTTCCATGGACTCTCCTGTGGTCAGCGAGATCGGAGCGGTAAAGAGATTTATTCCTGACATAGAGGGATTAATGAAGAAGCTGAAGGAGCATAATATCTATACCATAGCCAGGGTAGTGGCTTTCCGGGATCCTTATCTGCCGGAGTATAAGCCGGAGCTGGCTTTAAAGCTGCCGGACGGGAGCATCTACAGGGACAGCAAAGGTCTGGCGTGGGTGAACCCTTACAAACAGGAGGTATGGGACTATCTTGTGGAGGTTGGCATTGAGGCCAGCAAGGCCGGATTTGACGAGGTGCAGTTTGACTATATCCGCTTTTCCACGGAGCGTGGCGTGAACAATGTGGTCTATGACGAAGCTGACACCAACGGGCGGAGCAAGAAGGACATTATTACGGAATTTATTGAATATGCTTATGACAGGCTGGCGGACCAGGGCGTCTTTGTGGCAGCCGACGTGTTCGGCGCTATCATAGGCGGCGGGGTGGATTCTGACGCTGTGGGACAGTCCTACGGGGATATGGCAAACCATCTGGATTACATCTGCCCCATGATCTATCCCTCCCACTACGGCGCTGGATATTTTGGAATCGACCATCCGGACACCCGGCCTTACGACACCATTCTGGCGGCTCTGAAAGGTTCCAAGGAGGATTTGGGGGACCATGGAACAAAGGAGGGCAGGAAGATTGTGGTGCGGCCGTGGCTCCAGGATTTTACGGCTTCCTATCTGGACTATTATATTGAGTACGGAGATGAAGAGGTGCGGCAGCAGATCCAGGCGGTGTACGACGCGGGATATGATGAATGGCTTTTGTGGAGCGCCGCCTGCCGGTATCACTGGGGCGGTCTTGAGTCCTCAAAGGAGGCAAAGAAACAGAAGTCCAGTCAGTCCTCAGCGGCTGACAGCCTGGAGAATCAGGCAGGCGACAAGGCGGCTTAGGCGGCAGAGACAAAGGGGGGGGCATATGGAACCAACTCTGAGGCCGGGGGAGATTTACCGGCATTTTAAAGGGAATTTATATCAGATCATTGCCGTGGCGGAGCACACGGAGACAGGAGAAAAGCTGGCAGTATATCAGGCTCTCTACGGAGATTACGGCATCTATGCCAGGCCCCTGGCCATGTTTCTGGAGGAGACTGACAGAAAGAAATATCCGGATGTACGGCAGAAGTACCGTTTCGAGAAGGTGGACAGGGCATTGCTGGCAGCAGGGGAAACCGCGGGGGATAAGGAAGCGGCGGCCCAAAGCCGGGAGGCCGGGAGCGGTCCGGAAATGGACCATTGCCCGGAACTGGAGGCCGGACCTAATCCTCTCCTTCTTTCCTTCGTGGAGACAGAGGATCTGGATGTGAAGCTGGAGCTTTTGCGGGCCATGAAAGGGAAAGCGGGGCAGGAGGATTTGGATATCCTGTGCGAATCCCTGGATCTTCCGAAGGGCGAAGGAGTTGAGGAAGAGCGGTTCCGATCCATTGAACAGTATCTGCGGATGAGAAAGAAATTTGAAGGCGGAAGGCTCCGATGATGGAACAGGCATTTGATATTGAAGAGGAACTGAAGAAACTTCCGGCACAGCCGGGAGTCTATATTATGCATGACGCCAAGGATGAGATCATCTATGTGGGCAAGGCCATCAGCCTTAAGAACCGGGTGCGGCAGTATTTCCAGAGCAGCCGGAACAAGACAGCCAAGATCGAGCAGATGGTTTCCCGGATCGCCAGGTTTGAATATATTATCACGGATTCAGAGCTGGAGGCTTTGGTTTTGGAGTGCAACTTGATCAAGGAGCACAGGCCCAAGTACAACACCATGCTTAAGGACGACAAGGCCTACCCTTACATCAAGGTGACGGTGGGAGAGGATTTCCCCAGAGTCATGATATCCAGGACCATGAAGAAGGACAGGAACAAATACTTTGGCCCCTATACCAGCGGGGGGGCGGTGAGCGACACAGTGGACCTGATACACAAGCTTTACCAGATACGGACATGCAACAAAAACCTTCCAAAAGACATGGGCAAGGACAGGCCCTGTCTTAACTATCACATCAAACAGTGCGGCGCTCCCTGTCAGGGATATATCAGCAAAGAAGAATATAACCGGTCCGTGGAGGAGGCCCTGGAATTTTTAAACGGCAGATACGGCAAGCTTTTGGGGGTGCTGGAGCGGAAGATGACAGAGGCTTCCGAGCGGCTGGATTTTGAGAAGGCCATTGAGTACCGGGAGCTTCTTGCCAGCGTGAAGAAGGTGGCCCAGAAGCAGAAGATTACCAGCAGCGCCATGGAGGACCGGGACATCATCGCGATGGCCAAGGATGATACCGACGCGGTGGTTCAGGTATTTTTTGTCAGGGAAGGCAAGATCATAGGAAGGGATCATTTTCATGTGTCTGTGGGGGCGGAGGAGAGCGAACAGCAGGTGATCACCAGCTTTGTGAAGCAGTTTTACTCCGGGACGCCTTTTGTGCCCAGAGAGCTGTGGCTTCAGACAGAGCTGGAGGACAGTGAGGTGATCGTCCGGTGGCTGACCGCGAAGAGAGGCCAGAAAGTAAGGCTGGCAGTGCCCCAGAAGGGCCAGAAGGAGCGCTTGGTGGAGCTGGCTGAGAAAAACGCGGCTTTAGTGCTGTCCCAGGATAAAGAGAAGATCAAGCGGGAGGAGCTGAGAACCATCGGGGCCATGAACCAGATCGGAAATCTCATAGGCCTTGAGCGCATCCGCAGGGTGGAGGCATATGATATCTCCAACACCAGCGGCCTGGAATCCGTAGGCTCCATGGTGGTCTACGAGGATGGCAGGCCCAAGCGCAGCGATTACCGCAAATTTAAGATACAGACCGTCAAAGGTCCCAATGATTACGCTTCCATGAAAGAAGTCCTGACCCGTCGGTTTACCCACGGCATAAAGGAGTCCCGGGAGCTTGAGGAGGAAGGCGTGGACCAGAAGCTGGGAAGTTTTACCAGGTTTCCCGACCTTCTGATGATGGACGGAGGACGGGGACAGGTAAACATCGCCCTGGAGGTCTTAAAGGAGCTGGGGCTGTCCATACCAGTGTGCGGCATGGTGAAGGATGACAACCACCGCACCAGAGGGCTATATTACAACAATGTGGAGGTGCCCATTGACAGACACTCAGAAGGGTTTGCCCTGATCACCAGGATCCAGGATGAGGCCCACCGGTTTGCCATTGAGTACCACAGGAGCTTAAGGGGAAAGGGACAGGTAAAGTCTGTTCTGGATGATATCCCGGGCATCGGCCCCACAAGGCGCAGGGCGCTGATGAAGCGGTTCAAGTCCCTGGAGGCGGTGAAAGACGCCGGGGTGGAGGAGCTGATGGCAGTGCCGGGGATGAACCGGAAAGCCGCGGAAAGCGTGTACCAGTTTTTCAGATAGGAAACCTCCATGGGTCCGGCGGCGTATTGGCCCGGCATATGGGAACCCAGATCGCCCGGGGTGATGGAGCTTGAAGTTAAAGAAGGGAAAAGGAGAACCAGAACATGTATGGAGTGACCATTGCGGAAGTGATAGAGAAGATGAAGCTGAAAAACCTGACTCCGGAGATCGACGTGGAGAAGGCGGTGTTGAGCCATCCGGATGTGAACCGCCCCGCTCTGCAGCTGGCCGGTTTTTTTGACCATTTTGACCGGGACAGGGTTCAGATCATCGGGTTTGTGGAGCAGGAGTACATCCGGCAGATGGAGATGGATCAGAAAAAGCAGGTGTTTGACCGTCTGCTGGCGGAAAAAATTCCCTGCCTGATCTACAGCCGCGGCTTTGTGCCGGACGAATATGTGCTGGAGCTGTGCAACCACTACGATGTGCCCTGTCTTGTGTCCGAGCAGAGCACATCCGATATGATGGCGGAGATTATCCGGTGGCTGAAGGTGAAGCTGGCTCCCAGCATCAGTATCCATGGGGTTCTGGTAGATGTGTTCGGCGAGGGGGTTCTGATCATGGGAGAGAGCGGCATCGGAAAAAGCGAGGCAGCCCTGGAACTGATCAAGAGAGGACACCGTCTGGTGACCGACGATGTGGTCCAGATCCGCAAGGTCAGCGATGAGACCCTGATCGGGTCCGCCCCGGACATCACCAAACATTTCATTGAGCTGAGGGGCATCGGGATCATTGACGTGAAGAGCCTCTACGGTGTGGAGAGCATCAAGGATACCCAGTCCATTGACATTGTCATCAAGCTGGAGGAGTGGGACCGGGATAAGGAGTACGACCGGCTGGGGCTGGAAGACCAGTATACAGAGTTTTTGGGCAACCAGGTAGTGTGCCACGCCATCCCCATCCGCCCAGGCAGAAATCTGGCCATTATTGTGGAGACCGCGGCCATCAACTACCGCCAGAAGAAGATGGGGTACAACGCGGCCAAGGAGCTTTACAACAGGGTGCAGGCCAATCTGACCAGGGTAAGGCAGTAAAAGGGAATGGAAATGAAGGATTTTTATGAGAAGCTTGGGAACATACTTCCCGGGGAATGTATAAAGACCAATGAACCCATGAGCCGCCACACCACCTTCCGCATAGGCGGTCCGGCCAGGTACTATGTCCGGCCGAAGACCAGGGAGCAGCTGGCCCGGACCGCCATGCTGTGCCGGCGGGAAAATGTCTCCTGGTATGTGGTGGGCCATGGAAGCAATCTTCTGGCCGGAGATGAGGGCTACGACGGGGTGATCCTGTCCACAGAGGGACTGACCCGGTGCCAGGTGGAGGGAGAGGAGATGAGGGCGGAGGCCGGCCTTCTCCTGTCCCGGGCGGCAAAAGAGGCCGCCAGGATGTCCCTGGGAGGCTTTGAGTTTGCCGCGGGGATTCCCGGGACCGTGGGAGGCGCGGTGGTTATGAACGCGGGCGCTTACGGGTCTGAGCTAAAGGATGTGCTGACCTGGGTCAGGGTTCTTGACACAGAGGGGAAGATCCTGACTCTTGAGGCGGGGGAGCTGGAGCTGGGCTATCGGACCAGCCGCATCCCTTCCGAAGGTTACGTGGTGCTGGAGGCAGGCTTTAAGCTGGCAGCGGGAGACAGGGAGGCTATCCTGGGCAGGATGGAGGAGTTGGCCGCAAAAAGGCGGGAAAAGCAGCCTCTGGACTATCCCAGCGCCGGAAGCACCTTCAAGCGCCCGGCCGGACATTTTGCCGGGAAACTGATTGAGGACGCGGGCCTCAGAGGCTTTCGCGTAGGCGGCGCTCAGGTGTCGGAAAAGCACTGCGGTTTTGTCATCAACAGAAAAGACGCCACCGCGGCAGATGTGATGGAGCTGTGCCGGGAGGTAAAGAGAAGGGTCAGGGAACAGTCCGGCGTGGAACTTGAACTGGAAGTAAAGCTGCTGTAAAGGACAAAGGAGAGGAACAATGAAGCTGGTGATCGTAACAGGAATGTCAGGGGCAGGCAAGACGGTGGCCCTTAAGATGATGGAGGATATGGGATACTACTGTGTAGACAACCTGCCCATCCCCCTGATGGAGAAATTCGCGCGGCTGATCTTAGACAGCCAGGGGCAGCGGAGCCATGTGGCCATTGGGATGGATATCCGCAGCGGGGAGGACCTTTCCATGATGGAGGGAATCCTTGATTCCTGGCGTCAGGGTTCCATTGCCTATGAGATCCTTTTTCTCGACGCCTCGGACCAGGTGCTGATCAAAAGATACAAGGAGACCAGAAGGAATCACCCCCTGTCCGGCGGAGGGAGAGTGGACCAGGGGATCCGCAAGGAGAGGGAGAAGCTGGCGTTTTTAAAGAGACAGGCGGACCTGATCATAGACACCAGCAAACTGCTGACCAGGGAGCTGAGGCAGGAGCTGGAGAAGATCTTTGTGGAGGACCAGAAATATAAAAACCTGTTTGTCACGGTTCTGTCCTTTGGTTTTAAGTACGGCATCCCTTCTGACGCGGACCTGGTGTTCGATGTCCGTTTCCTGCCGAATCCATTCTATGTAGAGGAGCTCAGGGCCAGGACCGGGGAGGAGAAAGCTGTCCAGGACTATGTGGCGCAGGGGGGTACGGCGGAGGAGTTCCTGAAAAAATTGACAGACATGCTGGATTTTCTCATACCCAACTATGTGCTGGAGGGCAAGAACCAGCTGGTGATCGCCATCGGGTGTACGGGAGGCAAGCACAGGTCCGTGACCATCGCCAATGCCCTCTACGGCCATCTGAAGGACCATCAGGAGCTGGGGCTGAAGATTGAGCACAGGGACATTGACAACGACAGTAAAGGAAAAAAATAGAGGTGGATCTGACATGTCATTTTCTTCCAGGGTAAAAGAAGAATTATCCAGACAGGAAAGCCCGGCCAGACACTGCCGGATCGCGGAGACAGCGGCCATCATCAGCCTCTGCGGAAAGGTGGAGATTGACGAGGATGACAGCTACAGCATAAAAATAAGTACCGAAAATGTGGCTGTCGCGAGAAAGTACTTTACATTATTGAAAAAAACATTTAATATAAGTACGGAAATTATGATTCGCCGTAATGCTTACCTGAAAAAAAACTGTACCTTTCAGGTGTCGGTTCCCAAGGATGCTGACGCGAGAAAAGTCCTTCTTGCCACAAAGCTTTTGGATGAGCATGGAGAGATCGGTGAGAATCTGTCTGTGGTAGGGAATCTGGTGATCCAGAACCCATGCTGCAGGCGGGCATTTCTGCGGGGGGCGTTTCTGGCGGCAGGGTCCATAAGCGATCCTGAGAAATTTTACCATTTTGAGATCGCGTGCGTCACTGAGGCCAAAGCAAGGCAGATTCAGAACATCATAGCGACCTTTGACATGGAGGCCAGGATCGTGCGGCGGAAAAAGTATTTTGTTGTTTACATTAAGGAGGGCAGCCAGATCGTAAATCTCCTTAGTGTGATGGAGGCACCGGTAGCTTTGATGGAGCTTGAGAACATCCGGATCCTCAAAGAGATGAGGGGGAGCGTCAACCGGCAGGTGAACTGCGAGACCGCCAATATCAACAAGACAGTGTCCGCTGCCGTGAAGCAGATTGAGGACATTACTTACATCAGAGAGACGGAGGGTCTGGATAAGCTTCCGGAGAATTTAGAGGAGGTGGCCAGACTCAGGCTCGAGAGGCCGGAAGCGTCTTTAAAGGAACTGGGGGAGGCGCTGAATCCTCCGGTGGGGAAATCCGGGGTAAATCACCGACTTAGGAAGCTGAGTATCCTGGCGGAAGAGCTGAGGGAGAAAGGTACGGCATTGGATGGCGAAGGGGCCGTCCAGAGGAATGAGGAGGAGAATTATGACAAGAAGAACAATCACGATTGAACTGGAGTCCGGGCTTGAAGCCAGGCCGGTGGCCATGCTTGTTCAGGTAGCGAGCCAGTATGACAGCAGTATCTACGTGGAGTGCGATTCCAGAAGAGTCAACGCCAAAAGCATCATGGGCATGATGACCCTGGGTCTTATCGCGGGAGAAAAGGTAGTGGTGGTCGCGGAGGGAGCTGATGAGGAGAGGGCTGTGGACGGGATCGCGAAGTATCTGACAGAAGGCTGATTCATAGATGTCCCAAAAGCGGCAATAGCAACACGGTAAAAGGTGAAAGAGGAGCGGATCCTTTTTCGCCTTTTTGATGTACCCGGGGCGGAGAGGAATATAGCCGCTGAAGCGGCCCCGCCCCGGCACGGGCGAGTAGTGGGAAAGACCTCCCCTACTCGATTGTACACGGGGCGGAGAGGAATATGGCCGCTAAGGCGGCCCGCCCCGGTTCGGCGGGCAGTGGGAAGGGTTTCCCCTACCCAATTAATGGAGGAGAGCGGATGGCATTTACACACTTACACGTCCACACAGAGTACAGCCTCTTAGACGGCTCCAGTAAGATCAAAGAGCTGACAGCCAGGGCAAAGGAGCTGGGGATGGACAGCATGGCTATAACGGACCATGGAGCCATGTACGGGGTCATTGATTTTTACCGGGCAGCCAGGGAGGCGGGGATCAAGCCCATCCTGGGGTGCGAGGTCTATGTGGCTCCGGGTTCCCGGTTTGACAGGGAGAGTGTCAGCGGGGATGACCGGTATTACCACCTGGTGCTGCTGGCGGAGAACAACCAAGGCTATGAGAACCTGATGAAGATCGTGTCCCGGGGCTATGTGGACGGATTTTACTATAAGCCCAGGGTGGACTATGAGGTTCTCAAGACTTATCACGAAGGCATCATCTGCCTTTCCGCCTGTCTGGCGGGGGAGGTGCAGAAGTATCTGGAGCGGGGGCAGTACCAGCAGGGGAAGGAGGCGGCCTTGAGATACCAGGAAATCTTCGGGGAAGGCAACTATTATCTGGAGCTTCAGGATCACGGGATCCCGGCCCAGAGGACCGTGAACCAGGCCCTGCTGCGCCTTAGCGGGGAGCTGGATATCCCCCTGGTGGCCACCAATGATATTCACTACACCTATGCCGACGACGCGGTACCCCACGACATCCTCCTGTGCATCCAGACCAACAAGAAGGTTACGGATGAGAACCGGATGCGCTATGAGGGGGGACAGTTCTACTGTAAATCCGAGGAGGAGATGCGGGCACTGTTTCCCTATGCCGGGGAGGCTCTGGACAACACCCACAAGATTGCCCAGAGGTGCAATGTGGAGATCGAGTTCGGCGTCACCAAGCTGCCCAAATTTGAAGTCCCGGAAGGGTATGATTCCTGGACCTACCTAAACAAGCTGTGCGACGAGGGCATGGGACGGCGGTACCCTGACGACGACGGGACCTTGAGAAAACGTCTGGAATATGAACTGAGCGTGATTCATACCATGGGGTATGTGGATTATTTCCTTATTGTGTGGGATTTCATCCATTTTGCCAGGTCCCATGATATTATGGTGGGCCCTGGAAGAGGGTCGGCGGCAGGGAGCATTGTGGCCTACTGCCTGGAGATCACCAACATTGATCCCATCCGGTATAATCTGCTCTTTGAGCGCTTCCTGAATCCGGAGAGGGTGTCCATGCCGGATATTGATATTGACTTCTGCTATGAGAGGCGACAGGAGGTCATCGACTATGTGGTGGAAAAATACGGCAAGGATCAGGTGGTTCAGATCGTCACCTTCGGTACCATGGCGGCAAAGGGAGTGGTCCGGGATGTGGGGCGGGCCCTGGATATGCCCTACGCGAGGTGTGACGCCATTGCCAAGATGATCCCCGGCGATCTGGGCATGACCCTTGAGAAGGCCTTAAAGACCAGCCCGGACCTCCGCAAGGCCTACAATGAGGACTCCCAGGTCAAGTATCTCATCGACATGTCCATGCGCCTTGAGGGGCTTCCCAGGCACACCTCCATGCACGCGGCGGGGGTGGTGATCAGCCGGACAGCGGTGGACAACTATGTACCCCTGTCAAAGGCCCAGGACGGCACCATCACCACCCAGTTTACCATGACCACCTTAGAGGAGCTGGGACTTCTGAAAATGGATTTCCTGGGCTTAAGGACCCTGACGGTGATCCAGAACGCGGTGAGGCAGGCAGAGAAAAACCACAGCATTTCCATTGATATTGACAACATTGACTTTAACGACAGGCAGGTTCTGGAGTCCATCGGCACGGGAAAGGACGACGGGGTGTTCCAGCTGGAAAGCAGCGGGATGAAGTCCTTCATGAAGGAGTTAAAGCCCCAGAACTTAGAGGATATCATCGCGGGCATCTCCCTGTACCGTCCGGGCCCCATGGATTTTATCCCCAAGTACCTTAAGGGAAAAAATCACCAGGGAGCGGTGGTCTATGACTGTCCTCAGCTGGAACCGATCCTGGATTCCACTTACGGCTGTATCGTGTACCAGGAACAGGTAATGCAGATCGTGCGGGACCTGGCGGGGTACACGCTGGGCCGCAGCGACCTGGTGAGAAGAGCCATGTCCAAGAAAAAAGCGTCTGTCATGGAGAAGGAGAGGAAAAATTTTGTCTATGGCAATGAGGAGGAAGGGGTAAAGGGCTGTGTCAACAACGGCATTGATGCGGCGGTGGCCAACAAGATCTTTGACGAGATGACGGATTTTGCCAGCTACGCCTTCAACAAGTCCCACGCTGCCTGCTATGCGGTGGTGGCCTATCAGACAGCCTGGTTAAAGTATTATTATCCAAAAGAGTTTATGGCAGCCCTTATGACCTCTGTCATGGACAGCGGCACAAAAACTTCCGAGTACATCCTCACCTGCCGTCAGATGGGCATCCAGATTCTTCCCCCTGATATCAATGAGGGAGAGAGCGGATTTTCTGTGTCAGGAGACTCTATCCGCTATGGCCTGTCCGCCATCAAGAGTGTGGGGCGGTCAGTGGTGGAGGCTATCGTGGCGGAGCGGACAATTTCCGGTCCATTTAATTCCATGGACGACTTTGTGGAGCGGATGACCAACAAAGAGGTCAACAAGCGAACCCTGGAGAACTTTATCAAGGCAGGGGCCCTGGATTCCCTTCCCGGCAACCGCAGGCAGAAGGTGATGGTGGCTCCGGAGATGCTGGACCAGAAGAACAAGGACAAGAAAAATGCCATGGAGGGCCAGATGTCCTTTTTCGATTTTGTGTCAGAGGATGAAAAGAAGAATTTTCAGATCACGTTTCCTGATGTGCCGGAATTTAAAAAGGACGAGCTTCTGGCCTTTGAGAAGGAGACTCTTGGGATCTATGTCAGCGGCCATCCCCTGGAAGAATACGAGACCCTGTGGCGTTCCGGAATAACGGCTGTGTCCACGGATTTTGTGGTGGACGAGGAGACCGAGCGGGCCAGGGTTGAGGACAATGCCAAGGTGACCATCGGCGGCATGATCACGGGAAAGGTGACAAAGATCACCAAGACCAGCCAGATGATGGCTTTTATCACAGTGGAGGACCTGGCGGGATCTGTGGAGGTTCTGGTATTTCCAAGGGACTATGAGAAGAACCGGGATATTCTCACAGAAGAGGCCAAGGTGTTTGTGTCGGGAAGGGTGTCTGTGGGAGAAGACCCGGTGGGAAAGCTGATCTGTGAAAAGGTCGTGCCTTTTGAGAAAGTGCCCAAACAGCTGTGGCTCCAGTTTGCCGATAAACAATCTTACGACCAGTCCGCGCGGGCCGTGACCGAGTGTTTAAAGACATCAGAGGGAGCGGACCAGGTGGTCATCTGGCTTGCCAAAGAGAGAGGGAAAAAGGTCCTTCCCGCCAACTGGAATGTGGACTGCGGCCCGGAACTTTTGGAAGGGCTTTCAAAAATTTTAGGTGAAAAAAATGTCAAGGTGGTGCAAAAAGGGTTGAAAGTCTGACAAAAATGAATTAGAATAAGCCTAGTACGAGGGGGTTGTATATTTTTAGAAACTCTTACAATTCAGGAGGTAAGAAGATGGCGAAGACAGTGAAGACAATAGGTGTGTTAACCAGCGGCGGCGACGCGCCGGGTATGAACGCGGCAATCCGGTCTGTGGTGCGGGCAGCCATAGCAAAGGGAATGAACGTAAAGGGCATAATGAGAGGCTACGCGGGCCTTTTGCAGGAAGAGATCGTGGACATGAAGTCAACTTCCGTATCTGACATCGTCAACCGGGGAGGCACCATCCTGTACACCGCGAGATGTACGGAATTCACCACGGCTGAAGGCCAGAGACAGGGCGCTGAGATCTGCAAGAAGCATGGGATTGACGGCATGGTGGTTATCGGAGGCGACGGTTCTTTCCGGGGAGCGGGGAAGCTGTCGGCTCTTGGGGTCAACACCATAGGCGTCCCGGGTACCATTGACCTGGATATCGCTTGTACCGATTACACCATCGGATTTGACACAGCGGTAAACACGGCCATGGAAGCCATCGACAAGGTCCGGGACACATCTACTTCTCACGAGCGGTGCAGCATTATCGAGGTTATGGGAAGGCACGCGGGCTACATCGCGCTGTGGTGCGGCATTGCCAACGGCGCGGAGGATATTCTTCTTCCGGAAAATTATGACGGCAATGAGCAGCAGCTGATTGACAGGATCATCGAGAACCGGAAGAGAGGAAAGAAGCATTACATCATCATCAACGCGGAGGGGATCGGCCACTCCACTTCCATGGCCCGCAGGATTGAGGCGGCCACGGGAATCGAGACCAGGGCCACCATTCTGGGACACATGCAGAGAGGCGGAACTCCCACCTGTAAGGACCGGGTCTACGCATCCATCATGGGGGCAAAGGCTGTGCAGCTTCTGGCCGAGGGCAAGAGCAACCGTGTGGTCGCTTACAGACAGGGAGACTATGTGGATTTCGATATTCAGGAAGCCCTGGCCATGACCAAGGATATTCCGGCAGATCAGTATGAGATCAGCAAGCTGCTGACCAGATAGATTCATCCGATAAAAGACTTTTGTGCAGAAGAACGCGCCAATGACGCGTTCTTTTGTGCGCGGATGGAGAGGCGGGGCATATGCCGCCGGCAGGGGAGGCTGGCCAGCTTGATTTCCCCGAGCCATGAGCCGGGGGCAATGACAGATTGGAGACAGATGATGGAAGAACAGGTGGTGCTCTGCGGAGCCAGTTCCTATGAACAGAAATATTATTTTAATCAGAAATTTTCGGCTCTTCCCCAGAGCATCCGGCAGGAGCTTCAGATTATGTGTGTTCTGTTTACAGAAGACGTGGGAGGGGTTCTGACCATGGAATTTGACAGGGAAGGCAATCTGGAGTTCAAGGTGGCGGCTGACGATGGGGATTATCTTTTTGACGAGATCGGAAGCGCCTTAAAGATCCGGCAGTTCCAGCTGGAAAAGAGGGAGCTTCTGGAATCGCTGGAACTATATTACAGGGTATTTTTTCTGGGAGAAAAGCTTTGAAAAAACTGAGGATAGGAAATGTTGAGTTGGAAAACCCGCTGATCCTGGCACCCATGGCAGGTGTGACCGATCTGCCTTTCCGGCTGCTGTGCGGGGAACAGGGATGCGGGGCCGTGTATACGGAAATGGTCAGTGCGAAAGCGATCTATTATAAAAACAGGAATACAAAGACCCTGATGGAAGTACATCTGGATGAGGGGCCTGTGGCCCTGCAGCTGTTCGGTTCAGATCCTGACATTTTAAGCAGGATCGCCGCCCTGGTGGAAGATGGGCCATATGCCTGGATCGACATAAACATGGGCTGTCCTGTGCCGAAGGTGGTGGGCAACGGAGAGGGCTCCGCTCTCATGAAGGATCCAGGGCTGGTGGAACATATCCTGACAGCTCTGGTAAAGAGCGTGAAAAAACCGGTGACTGTGAAGATCCGAAAAGGATTTGACGATTCCCAGGTTAACGCGGTGGAGATTGCCAGGATCGCGGAGAGCTGCGGCGCGGCCGCTGTGGCGGTTCATGGCCGGACCAGGGAGCAATACTACTCCGGCAGGGCGGACTGGGACATTGTCCGCCAGGTGAAAAACGCCGTGAAGATCCCGGTCATCGGAAACGGGGATGTCTTTGCCCCGGAGGATACGGCCCGGCTGATGAAAGAGACCGGCTGTGACGGCGTCATGATCGCCAGAGGAGCCAGAGGGAACCCATGGATTTTCTCAAGAAGTCTTCACTATCTGAAAACAGGAGAGATTCCGCCCCTGCCGTCTGTTCAGGAGATACAGCGGGAGATCCTGCGTCATCTGGACCTTCAGATCCAGTATAAGGGCTCTTATCTTGGCCTTATGGAGATGCGCAAACATGTGGCCTGGTACACCGCGGGACTGCCTCACTCAGCGGCTCTCAGGGACAGAATCAATCAGGCGGGAACCTACGAGGAATTTTGTGAGCTGATTGGCCGGATAGGACAGGGGGAACCGTAGCTTCCCCGCCGCCTGGAGGCGGGAAGGCGGTTCGCGGACTCGCCCGCGGGCGCTGCCTGTCGGATGTTACGGCTCACACCATGACCAATCATCCCGCTGAAGAGTCATGGTGTGAACAGATAACCTTCATGCGCCCGGCAGAGGATGCGCTACCACACATGAAAGTCAGGCGGGCGCGTTTGGCATACCTGAATTCAGATCGCCTGCGGCGATGGACTTTTAAAATAATGAACCGTAATGTCGGCGGAATCTGCTTTTGTTCCGGTTCTTGACAATGAGGAAGGTTTGGGATATAATACCTTGAACATGACAAAGGGCAGAACCGGCTCAAAAATCATGAAAAGAAGTATTGGGAGGTAATGTGTGCTATGGCAGAGAAAAAGAATATCCTGACATACGCGGGATTAAAACAATATGAGGATGAACTTCACAACTTAAAGGTAGTGAAAAGAAAAGAAGTGGCTCAGAAGATCAAGGAGGCCAGGGAGCAGGGAGACCTGTCAGAGAACGCTGAATACGATGCCGCGAAAGATGAGCAGAGAGATATTGAGCTCCGCATTGAAGAGCTGGAGAAGCTCCTCAAGAACGCGGAAGTGGTTGTGGAAGAGGAGATTGATCTTGAGAAGATCAACATTGGCTGCAAGGTAAAGGTGTATGAGATCGATGAAGAGGAGGAGATGGAGTTCCGTATCGTAGGCTCCACGGAAGCTAACAGCCTTCAGAACAAGATTTCGAATGAGTCTCCTGTAGGCCAGGCTCTTCTTGGCAAGAAAGTAGGAGACGTGGTGGATGTTGAGACCCAGGTAGGAGTGATCCAGTACAAGATCCTGGAGATCCAGAGAGTGTCATAGATGAAAAGTTTGACTTTATAGAAAAAAGGAGTGGAAGAAGTGGCAGAGCAGCAGAACCAGGGCCAGGCCCAGACACAGGAGGATTTGAACCAGCTGCTTAAGGTGCGCCGTGAGAAGCTGGCGCAGCTTCAGGAGGCAGGAAAGGATCCGTTTCAGATTACAAAATATGAAGTGACGGTACACAGCACGGACGTGAAGAATGACTATGCCTTGTGGGAGGGAAAAGAAGTATCCTTAGCGGGGCGCATGATGTCCAAACGGGTCATGGGAAAGGCCTCTTTCTGCAATATCCAGGACTTAAAAGGCAATATTCAGTCTTACGTGGCCAGGGACAGCATCGGAGAAGAGTCCTATAAAGAGTTTAAGAAGCTGGATATCGGGGACATCGTCGGTCTTAAGGGAACCGTGTTTACCACAAAGACCGGGGAGATTTCCATCCACGCCACTTCTGTTACCCTGCTCTCCAAGAGCCTTCAGGTTCTTCCTGAGAAATATCACGGTCTGACCAACACGGATACGCGTTACCGCCAGAGATACACGGATCTGATCATGAACGAGGATGTGAGGAAGACTTTCGTCATGCGTTCTAAGATTATCAGCTGTATCAGAAGGTATCTGGACGATCTGGGATTTCTGGAAGTGGAGACCCCCATGCTGGTGAGCAATGCGGGAGGCGCGGCGGCAAGGCCGTTTGCCACCCACTACAATGCGTTGGATGAGGATGTGAAGCTGAGGATCTCCCTGGAGCTGTACTTAAAAAGGCTGATCGTAGGAGGTATGGAGAGAGTCTACGAGATTGGCCGGGTGTTTCGAAACGAGGGACTGGATACCAGACATAATCCAGAGTTCACTCTGATGGAGCTTTACCAGGCGTACACGGACTATTACGGCATGATGGATCTGACAGAGAACATGTTCCGCCATGTGGCAAAGGAAGTGTGCGGCACCACCACCATCCCTTATGGGGAGGTGGAGATCGACCTTGGAAAGCCTTTTGAGCGTATGACCATGATCGACGCTGTGAAGAAGTATACAGGCATTGATTTTGAGGAAATTAAGACTACAGAAGAAGCCAAGAGGCTGGCTGACGAGAAGGGCGTCCACTATGAGGCCCGTCATGCGCGGGGAGACATTATCAATCTGTTTTTTGAGGAGTTTGTGGAGGAACATTTGATCCAGCCTACTTTTATCATGGATCATCCGGTGGAGGTGTCTCCGCTGACCAAGAGAAAGCCGGATAAGCCGG
>CAJUSJ010000042.1 GCA_910588865.1 uncultured Lachnospiraceae bacterium | reverse complement strand
TCCAGCTCGATCTCCTTGGCGATGGTCACGCCGTCGTTGGTGATCAGGGGAGCGCCGAAAGACTTATCCAGCACCACGTTCCTTCCCTTGGGCCCTAAGGTGACGCGGACCGTATCCGCCAGCTGATTCACACCGGACTCCAGGGCTTTTCTTGCTTCTACTCCATACTTAATTTCCTTTGCCATGATTCATTTCCTCCAGTTTCTTCTTTCTACGGTTCTGTTGTCTATGGACTACTTAAATCTGCTCTCTTACTCGATCACAGCCAAAATGTCATTCTGCTTAACGATCACATACTTCTCGTCTTCCACCTCTACCTCGGTTCCTGAGTACTTGGAGAAGATTACCTTGTCGCCTACCTTAACCTGCATGGTGATCTCCTTGCCTTCCACTACCCCGCCTGGCCCTACGGCCACTACCTCAGCCTGCTGGGGTTTCTCCTTGGCCTGACCTGGAAGAACGATACCGGACTTGGTAGTCTCTTCCGCGACCATCTGCTTTAATACGACTCTGTCAAATAACGGCGCTAACTTCATATATGATTCCTCCTTAAGATTAATGTTCTTGTTTTGTTCACAAGAATGTTATAGCACCCTTTGTTAGCACTGTCAAGGGGTGAGTGCTAATTTTTTCAAATTTTTCCAGTCTCTTTATTATTTTATAATATTTTTTTAAATATATGCCTTCCTTTTTTGGAATAATGGTATTACAATAGACATGATTGATGAGTTTAAACAGAAAGGAGCATCCCACCATGGCAAAAAAAAGTTTAGGCAGATTTCTTGCTTTCGCGGCGATCACCGGTGCTGCCGCTGCCGGAGTTTCTTATTTTTTGAAATACCGTTCCTTCCACGCGGAGCTGGAGGACGATTTTCATGACTATGAGGATGACGGCCAGGATCACGACCAGCCCGGGTCTTTCGAGACGGAAGCCACCCACCGCAATTACGTGCCCCTGGGCGAGAAGAAGGAGTCCATGGAAGCTGTGGAGCAGGAGGCCGAAGATGCTGCCGAGGCTGTCAAAGAAGCCGCGAAAAAGGCTGCTGAGAAAGCGGAAGACACCGCTGAGGCTATGAAGGATCACGCGAAGGAGGCTGTCAACAAGACCGCCGGGGCTGTCAAAGACATGGCTACTACTATCGAGGAGGATACCTCTGTAGAATGACCCATACGAAAAACTGCCGGGGACAGGCTTATGATTTGCCTGAACCGGCATTTTTTGTGCCGCAATGTGTAAAAAGGAGGATATTTGTTATGATACCTCTCCGCCTTACCCCTAACGGAACTCCTGTGAAACCGCTTTTGCCCGAATCGCCGGACAGCGGCTTTCGGTCATGTAGTTCGATGCCACGCTTCCTTAAGCCGCCTCGCGCCTTCCTCTATCTGTTCCTCGCTTAGCTTGGCGTAACCCAGGATCACCGTGGAGGGACGGTTGTTGTGGTGCTGGTGGATATAGTAGCCGGAAAGGCCGTAGACCCTTACTCCTGCCTTTCCCGCCTCCTCCACCAGCCATCTCTCCGGCAAGCCCTTTTTGCTGGTCAGCAGCACATGAAGCCCAGCGTATTCCCCATGAATCTGAAAATCTTCCTCCAGCCCCCGCAGCCGCGCCAGCAGGGTGTCATGCTTGCCTTTGTAGATGGCTCTCATACGGTTTAAATGTCTTTCGTAATACCCTTCCGTCAAAAACTGGTAAAGAATGTTCTGGTCGATCCTGGACACCGTGGAGGCGTAAAATCCCAGCCTCTGCTGGTACACGGACAAAAGAGGCTGGGGCAGAACCATATACCCTACCCGGATGGCCGGGGCGATGGACTGGGAAAAGGTTCCCATGTAGATCACCTTTCCCGCCTTGTCCAAGCCCTGGAGCGCGGGGATGGGCTTGCCCCTGTACCGGAACTCGCTGTCATAATCATCTTCTATGAGATACCGGTCCTTTCTCTGCCCGGCCCACTGCAAAAGTTCCTGACGCCGGTTCACCGGCATGACGATTCCCATGGGATGCTGGTGGGAAGGCATCACGTATGCCACATCCGCCCCGGACTCCTCCAGCCCTTTCACTTCCATGCCGTAACGGTCCATCTCCACAGGCAGAATCTGGTATCCCAGGCTCTCAAACACCCGGTACGCCTGTTTGTAGGTGGGATTCTCCATGGCAATGGTCTGACCCGGCCCCAGAATCTGGTACAGGAGCATGAGAAGGTACTCGCTGCCCGCCCCGATGATGATCTGTTCAGCCTGGCAGTTCACGCCTCTGGCTGAGTGGAGATATCCTTTTATGGCTTCCCTGAGAGCCGGTTCCCCCTGGGGGGAGCCGGTGAGAAACATCTCCTTCTTGTCCTCCACCAGAGTGTTCCGGGTAACCTTGCGCCAGGTGTTGTAGGGAAAATGGGTCAGGTCAATGCCCCTGGGCGAAAAGTCGATGCCCACCTCCTTCTCATCCTCCCCGGACTCCTGGATGAATTCTCCCTGGATCTCCGTCTCAGTCTCCACCAGCTCTTCCAGCCCCAAAACAAAATAGCCTCTGTGAGGCACTGCCTCGATATAGCCCTCCGCCACCAGCTGGTCATAGGCCATCTGGGTGGTGGAGCGGCTGACCTTTAAGTTCTCCGCCAGCACCCTGGTGGACGGAAGGCGGACTCCCTGCCCCAGGCTGCCGGTCCGTATCTCCTCTTTCATATACTGGTAGATCTGCTCGTACATGGGCTTTTGCCCGTAAGGCTTCAGGGGGATCATCAGCTCCATGAGATCACTTGTCCAGCTTAAAGGAGCTCTTTAAAGAAACGATCCGGTTGAACACCAGCCCATCCGGCCTGCTGTCCTTGCTGTCCACGCAGAAATACCCGTTGCGCATAAACTGGAAGCTGTCACAAGCTTTGGCGTCCGCGAGAGCCGGCTCCACATAGCATTCCTTCAGCACGGTCAGGGAGTTGGGATTTAAGTTCAGGGTTCCATCCTCATTGAGCTTCCCTTTCTCTTCATCAACGATATTCTCGTACAGGCGGCACTCCGCTTTGACGGCAGTGTCCGCCGCCACCCAGTGGATGGTTCCCTTTACCTTCCTGCCTGTAAAACCAGAGCCGCTCTTGGTCTCTGGATCATAGGTGGCATGAACCGCGGTAACCTTTCCCTTCTCGTCCTTCTCGCAGCCTGTACAGGTTACAAAGTAAGCGCCCATGAGCCGGACCTCATTGCCCGGGAACAGGCGGAAATATTTCTTTGGAGGCTCCTCCATGAAATCTTCCCTCTCAATATAAAGCTCTCTTCCAAAAGGAACCTTCCTCTCCCCCAGGCCCTCATTTTCCAGGTTGTTGGGGATGGACAGCTCTTCGGTCCCGCCTTCTGGATAGTTGTCGATCACCAGCTTCACCGGATCCAGGATGGCCATCATACGGGCCTTCTTAAGCTTTAAGTCCTCCCGGATGCAGTACTCCAGCATGGCGTAATCCACCGAGCTGTTGGCCTTGGCCACTCCTACCAGCTCCACAAACCGTCTTAAGGACTCCGGCGTGTATCCCCGTCTGCGCAGGGCGGCGATGGACACCAGCCTGGGGTCATCCCAGCCGTCCACGATGCCGTCCTCCACCAGCTTTTTGATATATCTCTTTCCCGTGACCACATTGGTCAGGTACAGCTTGGCGAACTCGATCTGTCTTGGGGGATTCTCAAACCCGCACTCTCTCACCACCCAGTCGTAAAGGGGCCTGTGGTCCTCAAACTCCAGGGTACAAATGGAGTGAGTGATGTGCTCAATCGCGTCCTCAATCGGATGGGCGAAGTCATACATGGGGTAAATGCACCACGCGTCGCCGGTGTTGTGGTGGCTCATGCGGGCCACCCGGTAGATCACCGGATCCCTCATGTTGATATTTGGGGAAGCCATGTCGATTCTGGCTCTCAGCACCTTCTCCCCATCCTGATATTTTCCTTCCTTCATCTCCTCAAACAGCTTAAGGTTCTCCTCAATGCTCCTGTCGCGGAAGGGGCTCTCCTTTCCAGGAGTCTTAAAATCTCCCCTGTACTCCCGGATCTCATCCGCGCTTAAGTCGCACACAAAGGCTTTCCCCTTTTTGATCAGGAGAACCGCGCACTCATACATCTGCTGGAAATAATTGGACGCGAAAAACAGACGGTCCTCAAAATCAGCTCCCAGCCACTTTACATCTTCGATGATGGACTGGACGAACTCCTCCCTCTCCTTTGTGGGATTGGTGTCGTCAAACCTCAGGTTGAACTTGCCGCCGTATTTTCGCGCCAGACCATAGTTGAGCAGGATGGACTTGGCATGTCCGATGTGGAGATATCCGTTTGGCTCCGGCGGAAAACGGGTCTGTACGTGGTCATAGACCCCCTCGGCCAAATCCCTGTCAATCTCCTGCTCTATAAAGTTTCTGGAACTGTCTAAAACCTCTCTGTTCTCTTCCATAAGTATCCCTCCATCGCTTATATTCCCAATATTAGGCTATCATACCATATTCCAACCAGTTAGGAAAGGGGCTTTTTTCACATATCGGCAAAAGTCGCCGCTGATCAGTCATGAGCCAGTACCGTTATGGAGCCGGAACATAGTCCCCTCTACACTCCGTTTCGGTGGGTTCTAAACAAGCGCCGCAGGCGATTAATGGGCATACGCGGTTACGTTCACATGCCCCATGCGCACAGCAGTCAAAAGTCAAAAAATAACGGATTGTACGCCGCGAAGCCTCATGATATAATACAGAAGACGGCCTCCTCCCAGAGGAAGCCGCCAACATTTTCAGGAGTGTGTACAAATATGTTTAAATATGAAGTTATTGCCAATGATATTCAGTCCAAGATCCTCTCCGGTTACTACAAGCCAGACCAAAAGCTCCCCCAGGAGCTGGAGCTGTGCAAGCAGTACAATGCCAGCCGCATTACGGTCCGGGAAGCCATGGAGCAGTTGGTACATAATGGGCTGATCACCAAGCGGAGGGGTTCCGGAACCTTTGTCAAGGCCATATCCGGCGGCAGCGACAACCACGAGGGCTTTGCCAGATCCCAGCAGTTCAGCGGCTTCAGTAAAGACAGGGAAGGCTCGGTCACATCAGTGATCCATGAATTCCTGCCTCTCAAGGCCTCCCCGGATATCGCTGCCAATCTCCAGATCCCGAACGGCTCCTTTGTCTGCTACATCTGCCGCACCAGACTGGTGAACGAAAGCCCCTGTGTGACGGAATACACCTACATGCCCACAGACCTTATTACAGGCATCAACGACCAGGTGATCCAGGGTTCCATCTATTCTTATATCGAAAATACCCTGAAGCTGAAGATCCAGAGCGCTCACCGCATTGTCCGGGCTTCCATGCCCACGGATCAGGAGCGGGTATGGCTGAATATCGGAGATGAGGCCCTTCCCATCCTTGAAGTAGAGCAGGTGGCCTACCTTGCTGACGGCCAGATCTTCGAGTATTCCAAATCCAGACACCGCGCGGACTGTTTCGAACTCCGCACCGTCAGCGTCCAGTAACCCCCCTCACCCATCCCTTCTGCCCTTTCGCCGCGGGCGGCAGTCTCCTGCCGGAACCCGCGGCATTTTTATTCTCATTTACCATCTTTTCCGTCCCATTCCCGGTCAGCAATTACCGCTTTCCTTTCCCACTAATATCCCAGCGTATAAAAACATAAAAAAGATAAAAATTTTTCTAAAAACCTATTGCAATTTTAAAAAATTATGATATTATATAAATAAATCATAACTTATTTATTAAAAGTTATAATTTAAATTCATTGTTCCAGAAAGGAGAAGCGTATGCAAGTTTCACTTCCAAAAAATTTCTTTATGGGCGCTGCCATGTCCGGTCCTCAGACAGAAGGCGCTTATAAGAAAGACAACCGGCTGGAGAGCTTTTGGGATACCTGGTCTGATCTCTCCATCTCCGATTTTTACAACAAGGTGGGCAGCTATGTGGGCAATAATTTTTACGAGAAGTATGAGGAGGATATTAAGCTTTTAAAAAGCCTCCATCTGGACTCTTTCCGCACCTCCATACAGTGGACCCGTCTCATGGACCAGGACCAGAAGCTGAATCCCCTGGGAGCCGCCTTCTATCATAAGGTCTGCGCCTGCGCCAGGGAGAATCAGATCGAGCTGTTCATGAACCTGTACCATTTTGATATGCCTGCTTACCTTTTCCGAAAAGGAGGCTGGACAAACCGGGAAGTGGTTGAAGCTTATGTCACCTACGCCAGAACCGCGTTCCGAGAGTTCGGCAAGGAGATCCGCTACTGGTTCACCTTTAATGAGCCTATCGTAGAACCGGATCAGGAATACCGCCACGGCGCGTGGTATCCCTTTATCAAAGACGCCAGGCAGGGAATGCAGGTGCAGTATCACATTTCTCTGGCCCACAGCCTGGCTGTCCGTGAATTCAACAAGGCCAAGGAAGAGGGCTTCTTACTGCCTGACGCCCAGATCGGACTGATCAACGCGTTCGCCCCGCCCTACACAAAGGAGAATCCAACACCGGATGACTTAGAGGCTGTCCGCATGACCGATGGCATTCAGAACCGCTGGTGGCTGGATCTGTGCATGTCCGGGACATTGCCCGGCGATGTGCTTGACACTCTGGCAGAGCATGGACTGGCTCCGGAGATGAGGCCTGGGGATGAAGAGATCTTAAAGTGCGGCCGGGTGGACTGGCTTGGCTTTAACTACTATCAGCCCAACCGGGTTCAGGCCCCTTTCACCAAGACAGACGAGGCCGGTTATCCCAAGTTCGCGGATCCCTACATCTGGCCGGAGAGAAAGATGAACGTGTACCGGGGCTGGGAGATCTATCCCAAGGGAATCTATGATTTCGGCATGAAGATGAAACGTGAATATCCGGATATGAAGTTCTTTATTTCGGAAAATGGTATGGGTGTGGAGCATGAGGACCGCTTCCGGAACCAGGAAGGCGAGATTCAGGATGATTACAGAATTGAGTTCGTGGAAGACCACTTAAAGTGGGTCATGAAAGCCATTGAGGAAGGCGCTAACTGCGTCGGCTATCATTATTGGGGTGTTATCGACAACTGGTCCTGGAGCAACGCGTTTAAAAACCGATACGGCTTTATCGAAGTGGATCTGATGAACAACTATACACGCAGGTTAAAGAAATCCGCTCACTGGATCAAGAGTCTTATTGAGCGAAGAGATAAGGGGGATAATTAATATGGGTGGTTCTTTGGAAACTTCTAAATTCGTAGACAAATTTACAGAGTTCGCGGCAAAGCTCGGAAGCCAGATTCACTTGAGCTCCCTCAGGGACGCGTTCGCGACCATCATGCCTCTCTACATTCTGGCCGGAGTGGCGGTTCTTTTCAACAACACCATATTCCAGTGGATCTTAAGCGGTTCCGCTTTAGAGAGCGCCCAGTACTGGGGGAACATGCTGGTAAACGGAACCTTAAATATCAGCTCCCTGCTGATCGCTACCGTGATCGGTTACTGCCTGTCCAGGAACAGGGGGTTCGACAATCCCATGGCCGCATCCCTGGTTTCCCTGGCTTCCCTGATCGTCATGATGCCCGGCTCTGTCACCGTGGTTCCCGACGGGGCCTCTGACGCTGTATCCGTATCCGGCGTCCTGACCTTCAGCAATGTGGGAACCCAGGCCATGTTCGCCGGTATCCTCATCGGCCTGGCGGCAACCGAGCTTTTTATCTATGTTTCCAACATCAAAAAACTGCAGCTGAACATGGGGGACAGCATTCCCCCCGCGGTAGGAAAGTCCTTCTCTGTCCTGATCCCGTTTATCCTGGTCATGACCCTGTTCGGCATTATCTCCGCTGTCCTCAACAATGTGTTCCACACAGACCTGATCACCATCATTACCACCATGATCCAGGAGCCCTTAAGAGGCGTTACCACCGGACTGTTTGGCTGTGTCCTGATCTACTCCTTAGGCAACCTTTTGTGGCTGTTCGGTATCCATCAGACCGTATTAAACGGATCCATCCTGGAGCCTCTTCTGATGATCAACATGACCCAGTGCATGGCAGCTTACGCCGCGGGTGAGGCCATCCCCAACATCATCAACGCCGCTTTTGTTCCCACCTTCGGCATGATGGGCGGTTCCGGTTCCACTATTGCCCTGATCATCGCCACCCTGGTGTTCGGGCGCAACAAGGCCACCAAGGCCATCTGCAAGCTGTCTGTGGCACCAGGATGCTTTAACATCAATGAGCCCATTATTTTCGGCTACTCCATTGTATATAACATCACCATGATCATACCCTTTGTACTGCTTCCGGCCATTGGCATCATCATCGCGTACGCGGCCACCGCGCTGAACTTTATGAATGAGTGCGTGGTCTACATACCCTGGACCACCCCGCCGCTGTTAAGCGGTTATCTGGCCACCAGCGGCGATTTCCGGGCCGTGATCGTCCAGATCATCATCATCGCCATCGGCGTGCTTCTGTACCTGCCATTTGTAAAAATCAATGACAAGCTGATGGAAAAGACCGCTTCCCAAGAAGATTAACTTTTTTTCGTTTCCCTGGGCGAGAGCTGAACCCTCCGCGCCCAGGGTATTCAATATTCAGGAGGAATGGATCATGAGAGAACTCATATTTTTTGAACCTTATTTTAAGCAGGTCCTGTGGGGCGGCCACAGGATGAGAGAAACCTTCCGCTATCCTATCCCCGGCGACGACACCGGAGAAGCATGGGTAATCAGCGCCAACCCCCACGGCCAGAGCGTGGTCAGAGGCGGAACCTATGACGGCCAGAGTTTAGGACAGCTGTGGGACCAGCACCGGGAACTGTTCGGCAATATGGATGGGGCGGAATTTCCCCTCCTGGTGAAAATCATTGACGCAAACGACCATCTCAGCATCCAGGTACACCCTGACGATGCCTACGCCCAGATCCACGAAAACGGCAGCCAGGGAAAAACGGAATGCTGGTATATCCTGGATTGTGAGGACGACGCGGACATCATCATCGGACATCATGCCAAAAACCGCAAAGAGCTGAAGAAAATGATTGACAGTGGACAGTGGGATTCCCTTCTCCGAAAATTCCCTATTCACAAAGGCGACTTTTTCTACATCCCGTCAGGGACCATCCATGCCATCCGCAAAGGAACCCTGCTTCTGGAGGTCCAGCAGAACAGCGATACCACCTATCGGCTCTACGATTACGACCGTCTCCAGGACGGCAAGCCCCGGCAGCTCCATTTGGCACAAAGTCTGGATGTCATCACCTGTCCTCACACAGACCAGAATACCAGAGGCAAGGAGGAGGATCACGGCAGCTACCAGGTGTGTACACTGGTTTCCAGCCCCTACTTTACCGTAAATCGCTGGAATGTGAAAACCCACGCGGCCATCAGCCAGAACTTTCCCTATATGCTCATTGATGTCACCGCGGGAAGCGGCCTCCTGGACAAATATGAAGTGAAGGCAGGGGATCACATCCTGGTTCCCAGCGGCTACGGCATGATCCAGGCTCAGGGAGTTATGGAGCTGGTAGTCACACACATCTAACACTCCTGGGAAACCCGGCTCGGCCTCCCCGGAAGTCCGTTGCGGCCGGGCAGGGGGCGGGGGCCGCTTCAGCGGCCATATTCCTCTCTGCCCCGTGTGTATAATCGAGTAGGGGCAGCCCTTCCCCTACTCGCCGTGCCGGGGCGGGGCCGTGCAAACGGTCACATTTCCTTTCCGCCCCGTGTACATAAAAAAAGAATCCTGATATTCTCAGGATTCTTTTTTTCGAAAAAGCTGATGACGGGACTCGGACCCGTGACCTCCTCACTACCAATGAGGTGCGCTACCACCTGTGCCACATCAGCCTCTCTCTGAACTTGAGGTTTGTACTCAAGCTTTAGATATATTATCACGTCCAAAGCCATTTGTCAACAGAAAATTTTATTTTCCTCAAAATACTTTTGCCTGGCACCAAAACCATTTTCACTCATAGTTTAAAGTAAAACAACACCGAGGCTCTTTTATGGCTGAAAATAATACCAACAACTCCAGCGCCCACTTATCGCCGGAAGATTACGAAACCGATTCTCCAGGCTTTCCGGACAGCGGTTCTGCCCCGTATCCGGATACCGCGGATATGAATGCCCAGGCATCCATGCCAAACAACGATTATGGGATCTCCCTGCCTGTGGCCCCTGAGGGCGGGATCCCCGCCTATAACGGCTATCCCGCCAACGACTATGGACTGACGACCCCCGTTGCTCCCGAGGGCGGCATACCGGCGTATCCCGGCAACACCTCCTGGTCAAATCCCCCTGTCATTTTGCCGGTGTTTCCCTCCTGCCCCGGCTGCGTGCCGTGTACCAGCTGTAACTCCTCTGCCGTCAATGCCCAGGTGCGTTTTCTCAACGCCTCCACCAACACCTTCCCGGTAAATGTGACCATTGATAATACAAACTATGCGGCAAATGCCCGTTTTGGCACTATCTCCCAGTACAATCCCCTGTCCGATGGATTCCACACCGTGACAGTGAGACGGGCATCGGGCCTAAGGACCATCCTGCTCCAGCAGAGCTTCCCTTTCTCAGCCGGACAGAAATACACCCTGGTCCTGGTGGACACTGCCGCCGGAGGACTTGCCATGAGCCAGATCTCCGACGTGGGATGTACCAACATGAACTACAACACTGGCTGCTACCGGGTGGCAAACATGTCCTACAGCGGATCCAGCTATGACGTAATGCTTTACAGCCATGACGCTGTATTCCGCAATGTAGGCTTTCGGGAAGTGACCTCCTACAAACAGGCCATGGCCGGCTCCTACCAGTTCTACATCACCGGAGCCAACACCTTCTCCGTGATCCGGGAGCTCCCTATCATCGTCATCGGCACCCTGCCAAGCGGAAACTCCTACAACGAACCTCTGGTGTCCTACCAGGCAGATATCTCCGCCGGAGGACGCTACACCTCCTACCTTTTAGGAAATACCTGGTCCGACATGGGCTTCCGCGTCCTGACAGTGGCAGACTAGACCTTAGAGCCTCTCGATTTTCTTTGCCATCAGCTCGCTGTTGTTGCTGTAGATAATGGCATTCTCTTTTGAAATGACTTTCTGCTGATACATCTGTATCAGGCTGGTATCCATAGCGATCATCCCTTCCTTCTGGGATGTGGCGATGACGTTGTCGATCTGATGGATCTTGGACTCCCGGATCATGTTTCGGATGGCATTGTTAAAGAACATGATCTCAAAAGCCGGCTGCACCCCGCCTGCCAGGGTGGGGATCAGCTGCTGGGAAATGACAGCTTCCATAACCATGGAGATCTGCACCCGGATCTGCTGCTGCTGTTCCGGCGGAAAACTGTCAATGATACGGTCCATGGTGTTGGCGGCTCCTACGGTGTGGAGGGTGGATATCACCAGATGTCCGGTCTCCGCTGCCGTCATGGCGGTCTTGATGGTCTCATGGTCCCTCATCTCGCCCAGAAGAATGACATCCGGGGCCTGCCTCAAGGCCGCGCGGAGTCCTGACACATAGCTCTCCGTATCGCTTCCCACCTCTCTCTGGGACACCACGCTCTTGTCATGGCGGTGGAGATACTCAATAGGGTCTTCCAGGGTAATGACATGGGCATTTCTTGTCTTGTTGATCTCATTGATCACACAGGCCAGGGTCGTACTCTTGCCGCTGCCCGCGGGCCCTGTCACCAGAACCATGCCCTTGGTCATCCTGGCCACATCAATGATGGTCCTTGGCAGATGAAGCTTCTCATAGTCAGGCAGATCAAAGGTGATGATACGTATGATGGCCGCCAGAGACCCCCTCTGCCTGAAAACATTGGCCCTGAAGCGGGACAGCTGGGGAAGCGCGAAAGAAAAGTCGTCATCCCCTGTGTCCTGGATCTTCTTCATACTCCGCTTCCCGGCTATGCTGTAAAGCTGTGTGATCATCTCGTCGATCTGATCAGGGAACAACTTTTCGTCTTTGTAATACTCGATCCTTCCGCCTACCTTGTAGGACAGAGGCATGCCGGCCACCAGAAAAATATCCGATGCCTGCTTGTTTACTGCTACACCGAGCAAATCCACTATATCCATAAGTTTCTTCCTCCCTTGTCAACTTCCGCTCCACACTGGCATGGATCTGTCTATCTCGTAATCTTCTGACTGGTAGACATTCCAGGCCTGTATTCGGTATCCTCTGTCCTTTTCCCGGCTTATCTCCAGCGCGATATGAAGCTTCTGGCCATACAGCATATCTACATCTGTCTCAATGGTATTGGAGGCCTCGTTATAATAATCGCCCAGTCTGTCCTTTATGAGATGCCGATATGCCTCTTCCGAAGAAGAAACCAGAGCGCACTCCCAGAGTTCCGCTTCCACCATGGCAGCGAACTCTACAGCCTGGCCATCCGCCTCATAGTATCCCTTGATGGACTGGGCATTCTTCTGAGCCAGGTTCCAGTCACTTCCCGCGCTGCTTAAGGACAGAAGTCCGAAGATAGTCAGACACAATATAATAAAAATCAAGATAAGGGAAGAGGTGCCTATATTGGCCCTTCCTCCCGACTGTTTGTCATTCATATCCAAAGTTCCTTCCATATGGGATCAACGGTCTGGTATCCTCTTGACCGTGAGCAAAAACAACTCTGTTTTGTCCTCTGAGCGCAGGATCTGTATCTGTGCTTCCTCTGTGTGCTCCTTTGTCTCCAGATTCACTATCGCGGCATAGCCGGTAAGAATCTCCTCCTCTGTCACGTTCCACTGAGAATCCCAGTAAATCACTCCCGTGTCCCCATCCCGTGACATGTGAAACCGGGCCGCCAGGCCGTCTTCTGCCTCTGCCTTCCATATCTCCGCCACGCTCTCCGCCGCCAGGGAAGCCTGGTTGGTGTCCCTGGCCAGACGGCTTAAGTTGTTGGCCCTGACAAACACCAGGATACAGACGCTGGCACACAAGATAAAGAAACATACCACCGCGATCATCTCCATGAGAAACAACGCGGTTCCTGAATCCCGTTTATTTTTCATCAATCTTGCCTCCGCTTCTGATATTCAGCAGCAGCTTTGTATTGGACTGATCCGCTACTTCCACCTCCAGGATATCTCCTTCCTGGCGGAAGGTCAGGCCCTGGCAGTCGATGATCTCAAGGCCATCCGCCAGCCCCAGGCCGCTGCCCGCATTGGTAAACAGCTCTCTCACCGCTCCATCCATACAGTAGATCCAGGTGACATAGCTGATCCCGTTGATCTCCTGGGACAGTTCCAGCACAGCAGTATCCTCAATATCCCTGACAACTATGCTGTCCGCCTTATCGTTCTGCCTCACTTTGTTGGCCACGTAATTTAAAACCACCTGGCCGGAATAATTTTCCTCAATACGGCTGTTGATGTTCTCATAAACCTTTCCACCGATGAGAACCGTAAACAACGCGCTCAGCACAAAGACCAGGAACAGAAGCATGGTAAAGAGAAGGTTCATGGTCTGCTTGTTGTGATATCCCTGCTTTTTCAAACACTTCCCCTCCTTTACTCTTCCCTGACCCTGGAATTCACCGTGATGCTTGGCATGATGTTGGAGGCAAATCCCTCATAAAACACATCGAACCGCTCCCGGTCGATCTTTACGCCGTAATTTTCTTCCAGATACGCTACGGAAGGCGGATACCTGCCCTCAATGGCATAACACTGCACCGAAGCCCTGGCCACCGCGCTCCTCAACGTCTCCGCCCCTTCCCGCTCCATGCGGTCAGACATGGACAGGATTCCCTGGAGGAATACGCCGATGACGGCTCCGAACACTGCCACCGACACCAGGTATCCTCCTATGATCTTCCAACTGTTTTTCAACTGTTTCACTGCATCCACCTGCTATCCTATTGCTGACAATATGCCTACCAGCGGAAGCATAACCGACAGCAGAACCAGACCTACGGAAACCGCCAGCACCGCTACGATCGTGGGCTCCAGTCTGGATATGGTGTTGTCGATGGACGCATCCGCCTCCTCCTCATATCCCTGAGAGATCTCCTTCATCACAGCGTCCAGTTTGCCGCTTCGGTTGCCCACCTTGATCATCTGAATCTGGAATCCGCTGAACATGCCGGAATCTTTCATGGCCTCGTCGTAGCCTTTGCCGATGTCCAGACTGTCTTTACAGGCTGCCAGGTATTCCTGAATCTTGCTGTTGCCCGCCAGCTCCTCCGCCAGTTCAATGCCCTTCTCAAGCTCCAGACCGCTTTCCAGAGTCAAAGCCAGGACAGAGGTACACCGCCGCTTGGCTGTTAAAAGAGCGGTCTTGTTGGAGCGCTTGAACTTTTCTATCATGTTCTCCACAATATGTACTTTCTTCCCGAATTTGGACGCGATAAAAAGTCCCAGCACCACCACTGCCGCCAGAGCCGCCGCCCCTAAGGCCACGCCGCTGAACACGCCTCCTAAGCGGATGGCTGTCTGGGAAACCGGCGATATCTGGGCTCCCAGCTGCTCATACACTTCCTCAAAGATGGGCATGACTCTGGTGAACAGCACAAACAACACCACAAGGAGCATCAGCACCATCATGATGGGATAGGTCACCGCGTTGCGGATATTCCGGATCATCCGGTCCTCCTTGTCATAATAAACCGAAAGAGCTTCCATCATGTGATCCAGAGTACCGGTCTGGTCCCCCAGCTTTGCCATCTTCACAACATACTCAGGAAAGCTTTCCGTTTTTTCCAAAGCCTCAAATACCGGAGCTCCCAGCTCGATCTCATCCGCCAGGAATAGCAGCCTGTTCTTTTCGTCTTCATTGGCAGCGTCATCCGCCATGATCCGCAGTCCCTCATCAAGAGGGACCGCTCCCTTCAAAAGAAGGGACATCTGCAGACAAAAGGCAGAGAGCTCCTGATACGTATACTTCTGCTCTGTTTTCTTGCTCATGAACGTCTCTCCTTATCAATAACAGTATTTCTGCTGGTAGTTAGCGCCATTGCCGATGTACTGCTTGATGGAATCACTCTGTCCGCCGGTGGAGGCAAAGGTGGGATCCGCCAGAGACCAGTTGGTGCCGTCAAAATAGATGTAGTTGTCAAGCCAGCCCACACCGTCAATGTACACATTCACCCACGCGTGGTAGACGCTTCCCGTGTAGCCGATTACCAGCTTGGCCGGAATATCCTGGGACCGGAGCATGGATACCATGAGGGCGGCATAGTCAAAACAGATGCCGGAACCGGAAGCCAGGGTCTGATCCACACTCGGCAGGTACCCGCTCTGAACCGAGTTGGCCTTGGCCGTATCATAGACCGTGTTGTTGATCACATAGTTGTACACATTGTTGACCACTCCGATGGCATCCGCGGCGCTTGCGGAGATCTCCGCGGCTTTCTGAACCGCCGCGCTCCCCTCGGAGAAGTTCACATACTGGTTGGGGTACAGAAACGGCTCGTACTGACTGGCCAGAGACACATTGATGGTCTGGCTGAAGGCCTGGGAATAACTGTTGCCCTGCACCTGCTCAAAAACCTTGATGGAGTAAGTCCCATTGCCCTCAGACAGGGGAAATACCTCATAAGCCGATCTGGCGTTGAGGTCATAGGTGTAGGTCAGCCCTCCCTTGTCGATCTGGACTTTGATCCGTCCCACATTGCCGGTGTACTTTATCATCACATAGCCGTTCTGGGCATTGGACGCGTCCACGGTCACCGGGCCGTTGGCATAAGTTACGGTTCCCGACGCGGTGGGCGTGCGCACAAGGCTTCCCTGAGGCTTCGAATACAGGGGCACCATGTTGTCTTCAATGACTGCCAGCTCCGCCTGGGTCTCTGCCGGGGCGGTCTCATTCTGCCCTGCCGCCGGGGCGCATCCTCCTATGCCCAGAGCGGCACAGACAGCGGCTCCTCCTAAAAATACTGTCCATTGTCTTCTTTTCATATTGATACACCTCAATCTTCCTTAAATTGTTGACTAGATTTTCCTGAAAATCCGCGGGGCCCTCACCGCATCCGCTGTCTCACGATCTCGTATGCAAGAACTCCCGCCGCCACAGAGGCGTTGAGGGAATCGATATCCCCCTTCATGGGGATGGCTGCCGTCATATCGCAGGTCTCTTTTACCAGCTTGCTGACACCTTCGCCCTCACTGCCCACCACAAGGCCTATGGGGCCTGTCAGATCCAGGCTGTACATCTCCTGTCCGCCCATGTCCCCGCAGACAAACCACAGCCCCTCTTTTTTCAGCTGCTCCATGGTGGTCTTTAAGTTGGTGACCTTGGCCACGGGAGTATAGTTTAAAGCGCCGGCGGATGTCCTGACCACTGTCGCGGTCAGCCCCACCGCCCTGCGCTTGGGGATGATCACCCCGTGCGCGCCCGCTAAGTTGGCTGTCCGGATGATAGCGCCCAGATTGTGGGGATCCTCAATGCCGTCCAGCAGCAAAATAAAGGGCGGTTCCCCTTTGTCCCTGGCTCTGGCCAGAATATCTTCCACCTGGACATACCCGTAGGCGGAAGCCTGGGCCACCACTCCCTGATGGTTTCTGGTAAGGGACAGCTGCTCCAGCCTTTCCTTTGACGCGAAGGTGACAATGGTATCCTGCTTCTTGGCTTCCCGCAGGATAGTCTGTATGGGGCCGTCCCTGCATCCGTCCTGGATATACAGCTTATCAATAGTCCTGCCGGAGCGAAACGCCTCAATGACAGCGTTCCGCCCTTCTATCAAAAGATTATCTTCATTCATTCTGTCTTCAGTTCTCCTATCTTCTCCAGCCCTGAGCCGATCAGCCCCAGAAGCCGCTCATACTGCCCTGTCAGATATAGATAGCCTGTAAGGGCCTCCAGCCCCGTGGCCATCCGGTAATCAATGACAGAGGCGTTCTTTGCCGTGGTCATGGATTTCGCGTTCCTGCCCCGCTTGAACACAGCCAACTCATCCCCTGTCAGCTCCTCCTCCAGAAGCCGGGCCATGGCTGCCTGGGTCCCGGCTTTCACCAGGCCGGCGGTTTTCTTGTGCAGCTTGTTCACCTGCATATTGCCCCGGTTCATCACCAGAGTCCTTATGATGATCTCGTAGACCGCATCCCCCATGTAGGCCAGGGCCAAGGGCGAATAGGCATCCGGGTCCATCTTTTTCAGCCTCAGCCTCTCCCGGCAGCACTCCGCGAACCCCTGGGCCTCCTTTATGCTTTCTTCCATTTGACCCCTTCCCTTGTATCCTCCAGAATAATCCCCATATCCAGAAGCTTTTGGCGGATCTGGTCCGCAAGGGCAAAATTCTTCTCTTTCCTGGCCTGCTGCCTGGCGGCGATCAGCTTCTCCACCTCTTCATCCAGGGACTCTTCCTTCCGCTGGGTGTTGATGCCCAGTATGGCGCACAGGGTCTCCAGGGTCTGTATGAGGTAATCCACATACTCCCTGCCGCTGTCCTGGCCAGCAGTGGAATTGGCCAGCTTTACCACCTCAAATACCGCGGAAACCGCGTCCGCGGTGTTAAAGTCATCTTCCATGGCCTCTTCGTACTTGGTCCGAAGCTCTCCCACAGTCCGGCACAGCCTCTCTTCCTCCCGGCTGGCCTCCCTCTCCTCTGCCTTCTCCCTAAGCTCCCTCAGCCTGTCGACGCTGTTGAGGATCCTCTCCAGCCCGTTTTTTGACGACTCCATCAGTTCCCCGCTGAAGTTTAAGGGGCTCCGGTAGTGGGCGCTGAGCATGAAAAACCGCAGCACCTGGAGATCAAATCTCTCCCCGATCTCTCTGACCGTAAAAAAGTTCCCCAGGGACTTTGACATCTTCTTGTTGTCAATATTTAAAAATCCGTTATGCATCCAGTACTTCGCGAACTCCTTGCCGCTCGCGGCCTCGCTCTGGGCGATCTCGTTCTCGTGGTGGGGAAAGACAAGATCCTCCCCGCCGCCGTGGATATCGATCTGCTCTCCCAAGTACTTTCTGGACATGGCTGAGCACTCGATATGCCATCCCGGCCTTCCCTGACACCAGGGGGACTCCCAGTAAGGCTCCCCCTCCTTCTTGGGCTTCCACAGCACAAAGTCGGACGGGTCTTCCTTTCCCTCCTCCCCTGTTACCTTGATCTCCCGAAAACCCGATCTGAGCTCATCTAGGTTTTTGTGGGACAGCTTGCCGTAACCCTTAAAGGAACTTGTTCTAAAATACACGGTGCCGTCAGCCGCCGCGTAAGCATGGCCTTTGCCGATCAGGGTCTCAATCAGCTCCAGCATCCCTTCGATCTCCTCCGTTGCCTTTGGGTGGACAGTGGCCGGCTTCACATTCATGGCAGCCATATCCTTTTGGCACTCCTCTATATACCGCCTGGAGACAACAGCTGAATCAACTCCTTCCTCCACAGCTTTCTTTATGATCTTGTCATCCACATCTGTAAAATTAGAGACAAAATTCACCTCATAACCTTTATATTCCAGATAACGCCGTACCGTGTCAAACACGATCATGGGTCTGGCATTGCCGATGTGGATCAAGTTATATACCGTAGGCCCGCAGACATACATCTTCACCTTGCCCGGTTCCAGGGGAACAAATTCTTCCTTCCTCCCGGTCAGCGTATTAAAGATCTTCATGGTCTTCCTCCTCAACTTGATTATTCACGGCACCATGTCTCTGGGATTCCCCATGGCAGCACCCAGAGCACCTGTCTGCCTCCATCTTGTAATCATAACAGTAATCGGTTGGAGATGTCAATAAGGTAATGGCCCAAGACGCGATCCCCTGGCCGCTCCCCGTAAATCCCAGGCCTTCCTCTGTGGTGGCCTTCACGCTCACCCTGTCCTCTGACAGCTTCAGGGCCCGGGCTATATTCCTCACCATAGCGGGCCGGTAAGGAGCCATCTTGGGCCGCTGGGCAATAATGGTGGCGTCAATATTCTCCACCACATACCCCTTCTCCTCCAGCAAAGCCCCTACCCGCCTCAGCAGTTCTATGCTGGAGATCCCCTCATATGCCGGGTCTGTGTCCGGAAAATGCTGTCCGATATCCCCTAAAGCCCCGGCACCCAAAAGCGCGTCCATAACCGCGTGGACCAGGACGTCAGCGTCAGAATGTCCCAGCAGCCCCTTGTCAAAGGGCACCTCTACCCCGCCTAAGATCAGCTTTCTCCCTTCCGTCAGGCGGTGTACATCATATCCCTGTCCTACTCTCATATAGATTCCCTTTCTCTATTCTATCATTTCTATCATTTCCCTGTTTGCCTCTTTTATGGGCCAAGCTCTTCCGCCGCCTACACGATCATCCGCACTTTGCCCGGAATACATCTGATCTGAACCTCCTGCCGGCAGCCGCAGCTCTCCCCATCCGCGTGAACCGGCATGGAATGCTCAAGGTGGATCTCCACCTCCTGACAGTTATAGCACCGGACCCCCCTGTACTTCTTCTGGTGCCCCATAAAGGAACTGGCCAGAAAAGGAATCAGCCTGGCCTTGGCGCTGTGATGAACCACACAGAGAGTCAGCTTGCCGTCACAGGGGTCCGCGGACGGAGCAAACTTGAATCCGCCCCCTTCAAACGGATGGATATGGGTGGATATGAAATAAATATGGTTCAGCTCCACCTTCTGGGCCCCATCCAACAGAAGATACCCTTTCACAGGGCAGGCCGCCATAAGCTGCCTCACGCCGGCGGCCCCATAACACAGTTTACCCAAACCCAGCCGGTTAAATGTCTGCTGCCACTTCAAATCCGCCATCTCATGGCACACCGCCCCGTCCATACCGATGCCGGCGCTGACTAAAAAACGCCTGTGCTCCAGCCTCTCTCCGTAGCACATCACCCCGTAGTCCAAAAGCTTGTGATATTTGGGATTGAGAATCTTCTTTAAGCATCTGGAAGGCTTTCTGGGCAGCTTTAAACTTCTTGCCAGATCATTGCCCAGGCCGGTGGGTATATATCCGAGGGTCACGGGTCCGCAGAAGACCAGTCCATCCAGAACCTCATTCATGGTTCCATCCCCGCCCACCGTGATAATGATCCTGGGTTCCCTGCACCCTTCTGTCAGACGGGCCGCCTCCGCCATGGCATCTCCCTGTTTTTCCGTGAGGAACGCCTGGTATTCGATCCTCAGGTGATTCAGCTGCCTTTCTAATTTTTTCCATGTTTTGCCGCTCTGACCGCTTCCGGCGTCAGGGTTTACAATAAAATAGTACATGACAGCCTCCTCTCCAATTGTTTTACAGTATAACATATTTTGCCATTGACCGCAAGATTGCCCCTTTGACAGCTCTTTTCCTTTTCCTTAAAAATCTCTTGAAATTTTTTATAAAAAAATGTCAAAAAAGTGTTGACAATTATTCGGATATCAATTATACTAACAAAGCAGTCGCAAGAGCGGCGGGGCGTTATGGGGTCTTAGCTCAGCTGGGAGAGCATCTGCCTTACAAGCAGAGGGTCATAGGTTCGAGCCCTATAGGCCCCATACCGAAAATATTATATGGCGGAATAGCTCAGTTGGCTAGAGCATACGGTTCATACCCGTAGTGTCGAGAGTTCAAATCTCCCTTCCGCTACTAAAACATCTGTCGAATTGGCAGATGTTTTTTTATGTACACGGGGCGGGGTATCCAAAAAACGTCCCCTGTCATCATCTCCCTGACAGAGGACGTATCTTTATCTGATAAATTTTCTAAGCATCCTGGCGGTCTCCGCCACATCAATGGGTTTCGCCATGTGGGCATTCATCCCGTGTTCTAAGCATCTCTTTATATCCTCCGCGAAGGCATCCGCGGTCATGGCGATGATGGGGATATCCGCATCCGGCCTGTCCATCTTCCGTATGGCGACCGCCGCCTCATAACCTGTCATCACAGGCATCCGAAGATCCATCAGCACTGCGTCATAATACCCGGGGGCGGAACTTTCGAACTTGTCCACACAGATCTGTCCATTCTCCGCCCAGTCCAAATCCAGTCCCAGCTCCGACAAAAGCTCTGAGGCGATCTCCCAGTTCAGCTCATTGTCCTCCGCCACAAGGATCTTACGGCCATTAAGCTCCTTATCCGACTTTTCTTCCCCATCTCTCTTTGCCATCCCCATGTACTCCCTCAGGCTGTAAAACAGGGTGGACTTAAACAGGGGCTTGGATATGAATCCACTGATCCCCGCCGCCCTGGCCTCCTCCTCAATGTCGTTCCAGTCATACGCGGAGATCAGGATAATGGGAATATCTTTTTTCAGCCTTTTCGTGATCCGCCTGGCTGTCTCAATGCCGTCGATCCCCGGAAGTTTCCAGTCTATGAGCACGATCTGGTAATCCTGATTCTTATTATGGCGCTCCTCAATCCTCTCAAGAGCGGTCTCTCCATCCATGGTCCATTCCGCTTCCACCCCAATGCTCTTCAGGATGGACACCGCGTTCTGGCAGAGCATATGATCATCATCCACCACCAGCATGCTCCAGGACGGAAGAACCATATCCACTTCCTGGATCACGGCCTCCTCAAGGTCCAGAATGACACAGAACCTGGACCCGTGCCCCTGTTGGCTCTCCACCTCAATGGTTCCCTCCATGGCATCCACAATATATTTGGTAATAGCCAGACCCAGACCGGTCCCTTCTGTCTTGTGAACCCTGGTGCGGTCCTCCCTGACAAAGGATTCAAAAATTTTATCCTTAAAATCCGGTGCCATACCAATGCCGTTATCCGCCACCTCGATATGACATCTTGTATAATCGCTCCCCCTGGGGGAAGGTTCCTGCCAGAGAGAAAGAGATATGGAACCCTTCTCCGGCGTGAACTTGATGGCATTGGACAGGAGATTCAAAAGGATCTGGTTTAAGCGCACACTGTCACAGCACACATTCTCCGCGGAGATATCGTGGATCCGCACATCGAAACTCTGGCTCTTGGCCTTCACCTGAGGCTGGACGATGCTGACAATGCCGTCCATGGCCTCCCGAAGAGATACCTGATCCATGTTCAGGGTCATCTTCCCGCTCTCGATTTTGGACATATCCAGCACATCGTTGATCAATCCCAGAAGATGCTTGCTGGACATGGCGATCTTCCTCAGACAGTTGTGAACCTGAGCCTGATTATCCGCGTTGGCGATGGCTATGGCGGTCATCCCCACAATGGCGTTCATGGGAGTCCTGATATCATGGCTCATGTTGGACAAAAACTCGCTTTTCGCCTTGTTGGCCTCCACGGCCTCGTGGCGGGCCTGCTCCACCTCCTTAAGCTGCATCCTGGTCATCTTAAAATATCTGACAAAGACCGCGAGAAGGCTCAGCAGGACAATGCCGCAGCTCACAAAGACCATGACCCCCCATTGCCGGTTCAAACGGCCTACCGTGTCGTTGAGGGTGTCATACGGCATGATCGTCACCAGATACCACTCGGAATAAGGGAGCTTGGCACAGTACAAATGACGCCGTTCCCCTCCGATCGCCAGCACCTGGGAGTAGTCCTGGTCCGCCGCCATGGCGGCGGACAACTCTTCTACATACATATCCCCATTGCTGCCGCCCGCCTCCTCCACAATAGCCTTGATCCGCTGAAAATAGCTTTGCCGGAAGGCCTCGCCGCTTCGGATTACAAAGCTGCCATCCTTGCGGATAATATGGGAATACACAAGGGTATTGCTTTTATCCAGGGCAAGCATCTCACTGATATAGTCCACGGGAAGGCCGGCTACCAGCGCCCTGCTCATCTCTCCGTCAGACATGACATAACCCGCGGGAATCCCCAGATAGACCATGTTCTTTCCGTCAGCGTCCGTTCCCACCGCCACTTTTTTCTCCTGGGCTCCCAAAGACCGCATAAACGGTTCCGGGTCCGTGATCTTTATGGCTTTTCCGTACAGCATCTTAAACTGACCGTCGTCCGAACAAAACGCCAGACTCTCAAACCCTCTGGCCTTTGCCCCATAGGCCAGTCTATCGTTCACTGCCCCCTTATCTTCTGTATCCTCCCCATAAAACTCCAAAAGATTTTCTACCTGGGACAGCCGCTGCTCAATGGTGGTATGAAAATGCATGGAAATCCGCTCATTCATCCCCGTCATGTAGATGGTTCCCACATCATGTATGGTCTGGGCACTGGTTCGGTTCATATAATGCGCCAAGAAAATAAACACCGCGGCACACAGGATCGTCAAGCCAGCGACGCTGACCGATAAAAAACGGGTTATCTTATCTCTCATCATATATCATATCTCCCCAGCCCTGCCGCCCCCTGTGGTCAGCAAGGCCTCTCTCAGCCTCCCACTTCCGCCTGCAGCTCCCGGATCGCGGCTACTGTCTGTTCATAATCCTTCTTGACCCGCTCCACCAACGGAGCGGCCTCGGGACTCCAGCCGCCTCTAAGGGCCTCTGTCAGCTCATGGCTTGAATGGTACAGTTTTGTAAAGCTTAAGTTCTGGCAAACTCCCTTTATGGTATGGGAAGCCCGGAACGCCTCCTTATAATCCTCCGCCTCAAGAGAAGAGCACAAAAGATCATAGCTTCCGTCATTCAAAAATTTGAGAACAAATTTCTGGACCAGCCTCTCACTGCGCAGACGGCCCACCACATCTTCATAATCACCTTCCAGAGATTTATAACAATCTACTAAGCTCATAGGTCTTTCTCCTCCATCATACTGTCTTTATAGACGCAAAACTGCCCCGCGCCCCGCCGTTTTGCCATGAGCAGAGCCTTGTCTGCCTCTTTAAACAGTTTATCATAATCCGCCCCCACATCTTCTGAAGCGGCGGCTCCCACGCATACGGAAACCTTAAACCCTTCATACTCACCTTCCAGGGTCGACATGATCCACTGGGCAGCCCCCTTCTCGCCGGGCCTGCCTTTTGTAAGGACCAGGAATTCATCTCCGCTGATCCTGGCGGCGATATCCAGCTCCGCCACATTCAGGCGCAGAAGCTCCGCCACATGAACCAGGATCTGATCCCCAAACATTCTTCCCCTGCTGTCATTGGCCTCCTTGATGTTATCCACGTCAAGAAGCAGAAGCACATAGCTGTCCCCTGTGTTTATGGCCAGACGCTCCCGGATCCTCTTCTCCGCGTAATCCATGGTCAGAAGCTTGGTCAGGGTGTCGTGGGAGGCCAGCTTCTCCAGAGCGTCAAGCCGCATCCTGGCTTCGTGGATATCCACAGCCTTTCCGATGACTCCCGTATACTCAGGGTTCTCCTCGGAAGACTCAAGGGCCTGGACCACGATCCTCATCCACCTTGCCTCACCGCCTATATTAGCTTTGCAGTCATACTTCACCACAGGATTCTTCTGGTATGTGCTGTGAAGAATATCTCCCAGCTTCTTTATCTCTTCCAGATCCATGATGGCTGTGACCCGCTCATCTTCCAGGGGATCCATGATCAGCTCCGGAAGTCCCAGCCTCTCGGCTCCCCACTCCGACAAAGTGAGTATAGGAGGCGTAACGCTGTACTCAAACTGGATCTCCTCTGACATGGAAGCGTAAAAACTGCACTTCATCCGCTCATGTTCCAGAAGCTGCAGCGTCCTCTCTGAAGCCGGATTATCCTTGGGCTGAAGCTTCTCCTCCAAAATATCCTGAAGCTCCTGCTCGTCGATCTGTCCTGTCTTGGTATTATTTAAATTCTCCTGCAAAGTATCCGCGATCTCATTGAGACACTGAAGCAGAAGAGGATTGAACGCGCCGCACTCCCCGTTGCAGATCATGCGGATCGCTTCCTCGTGGGGAAACGCCTTTTTGTAGACCCTCTCGCTTGTCAGGGCATCGTAAACATCCGCCAGAGCCACGATCTGGGCGTGGATGGGGATCTCGTCGCCTTTCAGTCCGTCGGGATAGCCCCTGCCGTCATACCGTTCATGGTGCCACCGGCAGATGGCGTAAGCCTCCTTCACCAAAGGCTCCTCCTGGTGGAAAGACAGTTTCTCCAACATCTCCGCGCCTATGGTGGTGTGGGTCTTCATGGTCTCAAACTCTTCCTTGGTCAAACGCCCCGGCTTGTTTAGGATCTCCCCTGGAATAGAGATCTTTCCGATATCGTGAAGAGCTGACGCGATACAGATCATGGAAATCTCTTCCTGTGTAAAGCGGTACTTGTCTGATACCCGGTTGAGATGTTTTAACAAAAGCTCTGTCAGAGCGCGGATGTGAAGCACATGGAGCCCGCTCTCTCCGTTTCTGAATTCTACTATATGACTGAGGATGTCGATCATCAGGCTGCTCTGCTTCTCTTTCTCGTCGATCTGCTCCATGACCAGAGCTGCCAATTTTTTCTGTTTGGCGTACAGGACTATGGTATTTACCACCCTGTGGTGGACAATCACCGCGTCAAACGGCCTGCTTATGTAATCTGTAATTCCGAGCTCATACGCCCGCTCCACATGGAAAGAACTGCTTTCCGATGAAATCATAATGACCGGGATCTCATCAATCCAATGGTGCCTGTTCATCACTTCCAGCACTCCGAATCCGTCAAGCTCCGGCATCACGATATCAAGCAGGATCAGGGAAAGCTCAGGGCCATGTTTCTGGATACAGGCAATAGCCTCTACTCCGTTCTCCGCCTCAATGATCTCGTATTCGCTTTCAAGCATATCGGCCAGAATCGACCTGTTCATTTCAGAGTCGTCGGCAATCAGTATTTTCTGTTTAAACTCTTGTTCCTTGCTCATTTTGGTTCCTTCCTCAATCAAATGATCACTTCTAAGTAATTCTGAATATCTGCTTTATATTATAAAGAAAAATACGGGAAAATACAAGAGCATTCTCATTCTGGAAATATTTTTCCGCGAATCCTCTGCCGCGGGCTGTCCGGAAGAAACCATATTTCCCAAAAAATCCCTGTCAATACCCTGTAACCGGGGCCCAAAAACCCGGAGATATCCTCACCAGGCAGACCAGGGGCCTGGCAGAAGGCCATCCAGCGCGCGATGGGGCAAGGAAAGCCTTCCCCTCGGGGCCGCTTCAGCGGCCATACTTCTCTCCGCCCCGTGTACATCAAAAAAACGCACCCGTCGGGATGCGTTTTTATTGAATCAGCCGTTTAAAAATCCTTTTCCGATGATCTCGCTGGAATTGGTCACCATCATAAATGCCGTGGGCTCCACAGTGTGGATATAGTTGCGAAGCCTCACCGCCTGCCCTCTCTTCATGGTAGTCATCACCACTGCCTTTTTGTGATGGGTAAATGCCCCCTGGGCCTCATAGACCGTGGCGCTGCGGTTCAGACTGTTGATGATGTAATCACATATGGGCACCGGATCATCACAGACAATGTTAAAGCATTTGCACAGGTTGATGTTCTCGATAACCCCATCCACCATCAGGGACTTGGCCATAAGCCCCAGGCTGGAGAACAGTCCTGTGGCAGGCCCAAAGATAAAGAAAGAACACACCACAGCAAAGAGATCCACCAGAAACAGGGCTGTTCCTATATTGAAGCTGGTGTACTTTTTCAGCACCATGGCAATAATATCAGTCCCGCCGCTGGAGGCTCCGATATTAAACAGGATGGCGGACCCCACCGCTGGCAGAAATATGGCGAAAACCAGCTCCAGCACAGGCTCCGAAGTCAGCGGGGCATTCATGGGGCACACCTTCTCTAAAAGCGCCAACGCGGCGGACATAAGCACGCTGGCATATACGGTCTTCACTCCAAACTGGCGTCCCACTGCCACAAATCCTACCAAAAGCAGCACCATATTGGCCGCGAAAGTGAATCCTCCCGCTGACCACCTGGTGACCGCGCTGACCACGGTGGAAAATCCGGTGACTCCTCCAAAGGCAAAATGGTTGGGGAATTTGAAAAAGTACACACCCACTACCATGATCCAGATGCTCGCGGTGATGAGTCCATACTCCCACAAAACTTTCAGCGTCGGATTCTTAAATTCTTTAATCATGACCTTTCAGCATTAGCCATGCCGGCAACAGGCACAGCCCCCTTGCTGCCTCCTGTACTCTTTATTTTTTTAGGTATGCCCTTTTGATTCTTAACTTTTTAGGCATTCCTTCTTTCGAATCTAATATAACTCAGGTAAGCAGCAATTGCAAACACTGTTCCCCTTGGCGCTGTCACAAGGGTTTTCCTGTGGAGTCCCTAATTGAAGCCAAAGAATTTTTGGCTGATCTTGTAACCCGCCACCGACACGTTCCGGCCGCCCTTTCCCGGAAGATTCATGCCCTGCCCCAGAAAGCCGAACCGCAGCCTCAGATACATCATCAGATTTTTCTTTCTGGCATACTGCCACAATTCCTTTTTCTTAGCCATATCCTCCTCAGCGCCGGAGCGGATCGCCAGGATGGAAGATATCACCATCATAATCTCTAAGTACCGGATCATGTAATGGCGCAGTTTTCGGGGACGGGGCTTAGCCTCCACAAAATAATCGATCATCAGCTTGTTCACCCGGATCTGCTGGTCGATCCTTCCGATCATCACCTGCTCATTGACCGACTGGTCATCCCTGCCTATAAAATACCGGTAAAAATTCACATCCAGATAGTACATGGTCTTTACATGGGGAAGAGGCTGGTACACAAAAATGTTGTCCACATAAAAAGTATGTTCGGGAAGCTCCAGGCCGCACTGGCGCAACAGCTCTGTGCGGTAAATCACGGAATGCATGAGGATGTACTGCCCCAGCATAAACACCTTCACATCTTTCCAGGAAAACACCTGGTCCTTGGGCAGAGTGGTCCGGTAATTCATGACCTTCTTCCGCCTTGCCCCCTGCTTCTCATATACAAAATTGGAAATGAGCATATCCACAGGCTCCGACTGGTCCGCGAACCGCCTCAGCATCTTTAGGATCTCCATATAGGCCCCCCGGTCCACCCAGTCATCGCTGTCCACCACCTTAAAATATACCCCTTCCGCGTTTTTAAGCCCTGTGTTCACCGCGCCGCCGTGTCCTTTGTTTTCCTGGTGGATAGCTCGGCAGATGCCGGGATACTTTTTCTCGTACTCATCGGCAATGACGGCTGTGTCATCTTTCGCGGAGCCGTCATCTACGATCAAAATCTCCACCTCGTCTCCGCCTTCCAGAAGAGATTCAATGCAATGCCTCATATAATCGCTGGAATTATAACACGGAATAGCTACCGATAACAGCTTCACGTCTCTTTCCTCCTATTTTATCGCTTTTTTAGCTTACCTTATACCCTGAACCGCTGTCATGGCCAGTGAGGTAAAGTTGGCCGCCATATGGGTCACCAGGGGAGCCCCTATGGTCTTTTCCCTCTCCATGATCCAGGAAAACAACAAACCCATTAAAAAGGCGTAAACTCCCTGAAGAACATTGCCGTGGTAAAGGGCAAACAGGGCAGCGGACAGGCCCGCCGCCGCCCAAAAATCCATTTTCTTTCTCAGCCTCGCGAACACCAGGCCCCTGAACACCAGCTCCTCCGCCACAGGGATTCCTATGCCCACAGCTCCTGCCTGAAGCAGCCAGGGAGACTGGTAAATCGTCTTTGCTGTCCGGGAAAATCCCGAAAATAATCTGGAAACGCGGCTCATTTTAATCAGAGTATTCACCACAAAACAGCCTGCTATTCCCGCGAAAACATACAAAACCCAGGCCTTTTTGTCAACCCCCGACTCCCTCTTCTCAAAAGGAGGGTCTCTCATATACTGCCGCGCGAGAAACGGCGCTGCCGCCAATGCCCCGGCCAATGTGCCTGCCAGAGGGTCTTGCTGCCCCAAAAGCAGCGTAAACAGGTCAACGCACAGCCCATAAAAAAATATGGGACACAACAGGTTCCATAACAGTCTGATCATCTCCACAGCCGCTCCTTTGGTGTCTTTTCTCAGTTCAGGATGCCTGCCTCTTATCATAGCATTGTTTTGTCTCTGATTCAATGGGTTTTTCAAGAACCTTTTTTCCTTTAAAGAATAGACTGAAAGTAACCATTTCAGAGAGGACCCTCTATGAAAAACAATCTACTCTTTGGGTCATATGCTGCCCCTGGGCGGCAGCGTCTGGCTGCCTGCGACACGGATTCCGGAAGCCGCGGCCTTTTACAGGTTAATGTGGTTTCCATCATCAATAATTTCCCTATCCAGAACGCCACTGTGCGGATCTTTGATTCATCCCGTCCTGACAATACCGTGGAGGAAGTCACAACCAACAGTTCCGGACAGACACAGCAGGTTACGCTGGAAGCCCCGCCTGTGGAGTACAGCCTTACTCCTGGCGATAACCGCCCCTACTCCGAGTATAACTTAGAAATCACGGCCCCTGGCTTTAAAACTCAGACCATCACCGGTACGGAGATCCTCCCCGACTCCACTTCCATCCAGCCTGTGTCCTTAGAGCCTGAGGACGATCCGGTACCCCTGGACCAGTCCGTTATCATCCCGGACCACACCCTGTACGGCAGCTACCCTCCCAAGATCGCCGAGGCAGAGGTAAAGCCCATGGAGGAGTCTGGGGAGATCATCTTAAGCCGGGTGGTGGTTCCCCAGACCATTGTGGTCCACGACGGACCGCCAACAGACTCCTCTGCCCCCAACTACTATGTGCCCTATCGGGACTATATTAAAAATGTGGCCTCCAGCGAGATCTACGCCACCTGGCCCCGGGCTACCATTACCGCCAATGTGCTGGCCATTATGTCCTTTACCCTGAACCGGGTGTATACGGAATGGTATCGGAACCACCGCTTTTTCCATGTCCGATAAAGTCATTTAAGCTTATTTTAAATGTAATCAAAATCTCCTCATTGGTTATGGAAATTTTCTCAATAAGCTTATTTACCAGAACTCTTTTTGTAGGAATATCCGCATTATAAAAAATATCATTCCATGTGGGCATCTTTTTCTCCAGTTCCTTCCATTCACCATATCCGATTCCGATATGCTTTAGTTGTTCCTCCGTTTCCTGAATCTTCTCCTGGCAAACAGCCAGCTTTTCCTTCTGTTTCCTGATGGCACTGGCCAGTTCTTCAACCGTAAGCGGGTAATCTCCTGTCATGGCCATGGGCAGCTTTTCCTCCATAATATCGATACCGGATTGAATCTTATAAAGCTCCTGCCTGTCCTTTTGTATCTCCCGCTCTTTCGCTCTCCTCTTTTCTTCGTTAATTTCCTTGATCTCCCTAAAAGCCTGGGCGTTGTCCTGGAGTGACGATATGTATTTTGAAATCTGACCAAATACCACTTCTTCTACCTCGTCCGCCCTGTACTGAGCGGAAACTGGCGCGTGTAATTCCCCTTCACGCACTGCCTGACAGCGGTATATGGGCGTTTTGCCTGTCCGCTTTTCTCCTGTACTCTTTATCGTCCAGTAATTATATTTGCTTCCATTTGTCATTTTCCTTCCACAATAACCGCAATGCAGCACATCGATTAACGCCAGCACACCACTGTTTGTCTGAATTACAGTCGTGTTTTCATCATGATCTTTTTTAAGATATCGTTTTGCGCGTGCTTCTCTTTTTTCCTGAACCCCTTCCCACATATAATCATCAATGATTCGGATATCTGGATTCGATTCTTCCGCGATAATCCACTCTCGGCTGTCCAATCTGCGCAATGCTCCGTTGACTCTCTCTCTTCTTTTATAAGCGGTTCTTCCTGTAGAGATCGGATTGGTCAAAATACTGGTTATCGTCCCGCTTTTCCACATCCCATTGGGAGCCATGCTTCTGTAATAATCATCTTCATTGAGTACTTTAGCGATTTTTGAGGAGCCAAATTCCTTATAATATGCCAGTTCAAAAATATGTTTTAAAACCTTTGCCCTTTCCGGCTGAATCCTGAGACCATGGAGCGCTCGTCCATGTTTGCTTATTTCTCCAGACAAATACAATTCATACCCATAAGGCGCGTAGCCTCCCAAAAATCTACCTTTCTGAACCAGTTTCCTCGCCGTATCCTTTACCCGCATTCCTGTATCCGAACTGCTTTTCTGGGCGTTTCCATATCGGAGGGCCAGCACCATCTGCCCCATGATGTCGTCACTCTCTGGAGAAATACAGCCATCTTTCACGGTGTAAATATCTACACCGAGATTTTTCAGCCGCATCACATAACCGCCGATCTCCCACATACGCCTGCCTATCCTGTCATCCTTATAGACCGCCAAAATATCATATTCATGTTTTCTGGCATCCTCCAACGCTTCCTGTAAAACATCTCTGTCGATGACGGAATTTTTATATCCGCTGTTGCTTCCCTCAAAGTACTCTTTATCATCTAATTCCCAATCCTTAAATTCTTCTATGTACTCTTTTACTAACTGTCTCTGGATAGTCAAATCGCCATCCGCCTCTAATTGTTGATTGGAGCTTACACGCAGCAGCATTCGGACTTTTTTCATAATGTACTCCTTTCAATATTGATTCAATAACGTATATCATTACATCGTTTAATATAACACAATATTCTCGAAAAATCTTTTCAATTCTTTCTCCATTATATTTTTCACATCGCTTTTTATCCGCATAGAATTGTTTTCTTTTTCAATGGGAAATTGAAGAATCACTTTGTACTTGCTTTTATCTTTTGTCTCGATCTGTTGATATTTCTTAGATGAATTATCCATTGACCACTCAGAACCAATATTTAATACATTATTATGATTCTTTTCAAAACAATATTCTTTTTTCGGTACTTTCCGGTGGATGACCATACGATTATGCTAAAGCTAAGCTATTATCAAAAGACGGGGAAACCTAATCCCTTGGATCCGGTGAAAGACGATTAATTTATGTTGCTCTTTGAGAATTACGGATAACAAGAATGAATGAACGGAGGATAAACATGAGTGATTACAAAATTTCTTTCAATGGAGACAAGTATGTATCAGAAGTTCATCCTATCGGTGTTGATTATGATGGAAATTATTACTCTGTGATCTTTGGGAAATACGCGAATGGAGGATTTTGTAGTATCCCCAATTGGGAAGCGGGTTGTGAGTTGGCTGACTTTGGAGATGTGTTCTGGAACTTTGGCTCCATTGGAAGAGCGCTTAAAAAGACAAAAGCCGCTAGGACTATAGCTCAGGTGATTGCTGAGTATATCGAAGAAGTTGAGAATCCAAATACATGATAATATTATTGAAGGAGTTGACAGACCACTAGAAAATAAAAAGATTCTAGTGGCTTTTTGTATGGGAAAATGGTATAATAAAAAATATATAACCACTTGCATCCTAAACGATGGAGTGGAAAATAATATCATATTCTGTTATATGTTGTAAAGCAGAATAGGTGATTGTGGATAGACCGGTCGGATAATTAATAGATTTATGGAGGGCAATATGGCTCTGGAAAATAAATTAGCCATCAATAACTCAGCAGAACTGGCGAGAGTAGAAGAAAAAATAAGCAAGACTAAAGCTATTAAGTTATATGAAAACAACATTGTTGAAGATTTTGAAATTGGAAAATTTTCTGGTCTTGCCAAAATTCATAAATTCTTGTTTGAAGAACTATATGGTTTTGCCGGAAAAATATGTGGAAATGAATGTCGCGCATCCTTTTAGGGAGGGAAATGGGAGAAGTTCACGCATATGGTTAGATTTGATTCTTAAAAAGGAATTAAAATTAGTTGTGGACTGGAACAAAATTG
>CAJUSJ010000041.1 GCA_910588865.1 uncultured Lachnospiraceae bacterium | reverse complement strand
CCTCTGTGATAGAACCTTTTTCCGCTACTGTTATCATATATTTTAATTGCTGTAACGTCATATCCGTTCCTCCAATCATGCCCCTATTATATAAAGGGAAATGAATAAATACAAGCCTTTGACTAAAGCAGCGGTACTTTTCGTAGGTGGGCAGGTGGCCTCCTCACTTCCCTCATAGGCATAAGCCGTGTCAAAATATGTCAGCCCTGCTTTATAAACGCGTCTACCATGCGGGTCACTTTCTCCCGCTGGGTCCGCCCCTCCTCCTTTATCATTCACGCCACATGTACCCGGCCAAGCCGGATAACGCGGTTTATAACCCTGTTGACATCGCAGCTGGCGAAATCCCTGCTGTCTACCTTCATGACTCTGTTTCCGTACTTCTTCCTGTATTCCGGCAGCTTATAGGCGATCTGCGGGGCCAGCAGAATATAATCATACTCACTCTGCACCTTATCGATCTCCGTAAAGCTGACCGCGTCTATGGTGGCCTCAATACCAACTTTATCCAAAGCATTTTTCATAGTGTACGCGAAATAAGAGGATGTAAGGCCGGAAGTGCAGCTTACCAAAAGCTTCATAGGCTGCCTGTTCTTCACCGCAATGACGTCCAGACGTTCCTTTACAGGCCGCCTGTCGCAAAAGAAGGCGAAAAATGCCTGAAAATTATCATGGGCGGTTTTGGCATCCCTGGCTTCAAAATGAAGATAGAAGGGAGTCTCACCTGTCTTTTTATCCTCAATAGACAGCTCCATCAGACTGTCCTCATGAAATATCACCAGTGCCTCATAGATCTCATTGGTAAAGCTGACAACTCCGCATTTCTTTATAACGCATGCGTTTTTCATAGACGCCAGCCAATCGTAGAGTTCACACTGTAAAGACTTTTCTTTTCTCTCTCATCTCATTACCTCCAAATCCGGTTTAAAACCTGTTTTGTATGATGTATTAAACCAGATTTGAAAGCTTTCCGCAATAGCTTCATGGGATTCTGAAACAGCGTTCGCAAATCCGGTTGTTACAAGGCAGACTTTTGTAAACGTTCTTTTCATCTCCAAAGTCCATCTCGCGGACAATCCACACCAGGGTTGATTAACAATTATCTGCTGGAGATGGTTCTTTTGTGCCGGGAAATATCAATTTTAGACTGTACAAGCAGGTCAAAGAAATTGTTTTAGGCATTATGGATAGGATCACTTTAAAATTTATGTTCGGTTTCCGTATATTTTTTGAAACCGCTCCATTTATCTAAAAGTAAGAATAAATTCATTATTTTATCTCATCAGGTAACTATTCCCTACCCCCACAGTTACAAGAATATTAATTTTATGGAAAAATCTAAGATATCGCTAAATCAATTATTATCAGGTTTCGGTCAGTATTTAGCCTTCTAATGTTATAACAAACAGAGGAACAAATTATGTGATTTGTAGAAAACCATGGGATTTACTTTTTTATGTGATATAATAGCTCTATGATATCTGACAGGAGGATTGTGTTATGGCGCTTATTGAATGTCCAGAATGCGGAGGAAAAATATCAGATAAAGCACCTGCGTACGTTCATTGTGGATTTCCGATGAGTCTATTAAGCGAAAAGTTGAAAAAAGAAGATAATCCCAAAGAAGAATTAAATATAAAAACTGAGACTGTTTGTGAAAAAATATATAGTTTAGAGTTGTTAGATTATGGCGATAAAAAGGTACAAGTGGCATTAGCCCTGAAAAACACATTAAAAATAAAGGATACCGACGCACTAAGATTGGTAGTATTTTAATAGGGGGAAGAATATCGCCCAAAATATACAGACAGTGGCATTGCGACAATTATGGTAATGAATGGTAGATTTCATTCCATTTTTTATCACAAATTTTGTGGCAACTGTACACAATCATTAAAAATTGAAAAAATTATTCCTTTTGGGTAAGAATTCAGATATGACAATTCTTATCCAAAAGGAGTATTATTATTTTACAAAAGGGGTGTTATATAATCATATATGATTAATAACACCCCTCAAGCTATAAACTTGTTACAATATTATTGATTGTCCGCAGTAACCGCCTTCGCCGCGGTACGTCCGGAGACAATGATCTCCGTGATGGCATTGCCGCCCAAACGGTTGCCGCCGTGGATACCGCCGGTAACCTCACCTGCCGCATACAGTCCTTCAATCACATTGCCGTCCTCGTCAAGTACATGGCGCTCTGTGTCAACCACAACGCCGCCCATGGTGTGGTGGGTGGATGGTGCCATGAGACGGATGGTGAGTTTTGTGCCTTCTAACTTGTAGGTATCTACATTATAGCTTCCGTCCGCGTTCTTCTCAACATCGCCGATGGTTCTGGACGCAATGGCTTTTCCTACATCCTCAAACTCGCCCTGACCCATAACCGCCATATCGTACTTCTCAATGGTCTCAAGAACAGTCTCAGCGTCAGCCTCTACTCCAATCTCATCAAACAGGGCATTCAACTCATCCGCGTTCGCGTTCCTTCTGTAATATCTTCCCTCGAAGTCACCTTCCGCGGCCAGCTGCATAGGAGCTGGAAGCATCTGCTCCGCATTGTAAATCTCAACAAACACGCCCTTGGTTCCATTTACCTCAATACCGTTCTTGAACTCGCCGAGAGAAAGAACATCTCGCTCAGAACCCTCGTCCACGAATCTCTTTCCGGTAGTTGGGTTGATATAAACAGCATAGTTGCCGCCGCCAAATGCCAGGTTTCCGTTGTCAACCCAGCTGATGGGCATCATCTGAGTCCAGCCCTCGCCGGTGACAGCCGCTCCCACTTCCTGGGCCATCTCGATTCCGCTGCCTGTAAGGGAGCTGCGGTTGGTTGTCTTGGTGGCAGTGGAAACATACTCGGAAGACCAGTAATTGTTGGTATCAACAACCTTCTGGATATTGGCCGCGTAACCGCCGGTTGCCAGGATCACGCCCTTGCTTGCCCTCGCGGTGACTTCTGTTCCGTCATACTTGGTAGCCTTTACGCCTACAACACGGCCGTCTTCCACGATCAGCTCGTCGGCTGTGGTTCTGGTCATGATCTGGTTTTTCTCATCCTTTTGAAGGAAGTCTGTCATAGGAGCCATGAAATAGGTTCCCCAGCGTCCGGTATACTCTTCGGGAGTGCCGTCTCCGTCCGCGTCAACATTGGCACCGATAAACTCGTTTTCCCTGTACCACAGAGCCCCGATCAGGGTTGGCTGAGTATCTTCAATAAAGGTAGCGCCCATGCCCTCAAGCCATGGCTTGATATCCTGTCCATCCTCAATGAACTGTTTTACCAGATCAACATTGCCGTAGATCCACTGAGAACCATCCGCGCTCTGGCGCAGTCCGCCGTAGTAGGTCTGGAAGATGTGCAGGTTCAGGGTGGAGAACAGGGTCAGCTCAGACTCAGGTGTACCCGCATCCAGCTGAGGCTGCGCCCAGTCAAGATATGCCTTGATCTCTTTCTTCAGAGCCTGGAGAGTGGGCAGATAGTCTCCATGAACGCCATGCTTGGAAAGCTCCGCCGCGTCGCCTGCCACGTACTCGTGATCCTTGTAATAATCCGCGTCAAACTCATCCTCAGACCATTCATAGATCATCTTCAACTCGTCAATACAGCCGTTGACAGATTTCACTTTGTTGTATGTATTGCCGTCAAAGCCTACTCCTGTGGTGGCGTCAGGATCCTTCTCATCCCACACCAGGTAAGGCATAACGCTCTGATACTGACCGCCGGATACAAGGGTATTGCCACCCACCTCGGCGTTCTTCTCAATGACCAGAACCGTGTTGCCATCCTGAGCGGCCTGTGCCGCTGCGCTGATGCCTGCTCCGCCTGCTCCCACGATAACCACATCCCAGGTGTCTTCGATTGGTGCCTGTGCCTCAACCTCAACCGTGTTGGACGCGAACTGGGAAGCATTGGTGATCCCTGCCTCCTCGGCGGCGGCATTGACCGCGGTCTTCAGCGCGCGGCTGGAGAAGGTGGCCCCTGATACATTGTCAACACCGGTTCCGTTGGCCTCAATGATCTGAGGAATCAGGATATCAAAAGCGATGTCGCCTACATGCTCGGTCTCCACACTGGAAGTAACCTCAATAGCCGTAACCGCCTTGTCGTCAAAGGTGACGCTGACCTCAACCGGTCCGTTGTAGCCGTCGCCTGTGCCTGTATAGGTTCCAGCGGTAAAGGCCAGATCGCCGCCTGCCGCCGTCTCCTCCCCCTTGGCCTGAGCGATGGCGCTGGCTGCCGCTTTCTGAACCGCTCCGGAAGTAATGGTAGCTCCGGCCACACCGTCGATCTCGCCGGACTGGCCGTCTAAGATGGCCTGCTTGAGAGTATCCAGGGCCGCGCCTCCTATGGTAGGAGTCTCACCGTCACCTTCGATAACCACATCGGTGATCTCACTGTCGCTGACCGTGATGGTCACGGTAACCGGACCGCCAAATCCCTGCTCGGAAGCGGAATAGGTGCCTGCTGTGTACAGAGTTTGCGCCTCCGCGGATGTTGATTCCGGTGCCGCGGTGGTGTCGGGTGCTGCCGCTGTGGTATCGGTTGCCGCAGGCTGGCTCTGACACCCGGTCATGGATGCCGCCAGGGCGGCTGCCATCACAGGGGCAACTAAGCGTCTCTTGCTTTTTTTCATGTTTCATCTCTCCCTTTTTTATTTTCGCGAAACAAGGTTAACACTGTTAACCATGACAAAATTTTATCACTCTTCCAGGGTTTATGCAAGCACTTTTTCAAAACTCCAGCCAGATTTTCGGAAAGAAAAAAGAGCTCAACTCACGCTGGTACAGCATCGCTTAATAATAATGAATTTTTATGGAAGCCGTTAAAGTATTGGCAGAGACAGAATATAGGCGAGAAAACGTGAATCAGGCACATCGCCAGCGTTCCCCCTGCCCGCAAGTCAAGGAGGAGCTGACATCAGGCTGACTGTTAGTTACTGTTCACAGGTGCCCTGTGAACGTAACAGCATATGCCCATTTAAAATCGCCCGCGGCGGTTCTAAGCGCCAGTGGCGCTTGTTTAGAACCGACCGAAACGGAGTGCAGAGAGGGCATATGCTTTGCTTCCATAACGGTATTGGCCCATAACGGATCAGCGGGGTGATCAGTCATGGAGTGAACAGTAACAACTGTTAACAATGACTATGCTGTTTTTTTTACCAGCGGGATTGTTTTCCCAACAGTTCTTGAGTATAATAAAAAAAGAGGGATAGCAATGTATGAGAAGGAGGTGGATTGTTCTTAAAGAAAGGGGTGATGTCAGAAATGACGAAGATCAACAGGGAACACAAGGACCGTCTGTTCACCTTCCTGTTTGGGGAGAAGGGCCATAAGGAATGGACATTGAGCCTGTACAACGCAGTGAACGGCACGGACCATATGGATCCGGACAATATTGAGTTCACGACCATGGAGGAGGCGGTATACATGGGGATGAAGAATGACGTTTCCTTTACCCTTTGCCATGTCATGAATGTCTACGAACAGCAGAGCAGTTACAACCCAAACATGCCAGTGCGCCAGCTGATGTATGCGGCGAAGCTGTATGACAAATATATCCAACAGAAAAAGCTTAATATTTATGGAAGAAAGCTGGCACGTCTGCCAATCCCGAAGCTGGTGGTGTTTTACAACGGGATGGAAGGGGCGCGGGACCGGATTCTGAAGCTGAGTGACGCGTTTATTCAGGAAGGAAACCAGCTGGAGGCGGATATCGAAGCAAGAGTTCGGATGATAAATATCAACTATGGAAAGAACGAAAGTCTGCTGGCTTCCTGCAGGCCCTTAGGGGAATACTCGTGGCTGGTAGCCCAAATCCGGGAGAATCGGCGAACCATGGAGATTGAGCAGGCGGTAGATAAGGCAATTCAGGATATGCCGGAGAATTTCGAGATCCGGGAGTTCCTGATCGGGCATAGGGCGGAGGTGAAGGATTTGTGTATTACAGAATATAACGAAGCGGAGACCATGCAGATGATCCGTGAAGAAGGCCGTGAGGAAGGTCGTGAGGAGGGTCGTGAGGAGGGTAATATCGCGACTTTATATGATTTGTATAGTGATGGTGACATTACTTTGCAGAGGGCCGCTATAAAGGCTGGCATGTCCGAATCAGCTTTTCTCGAAGCAGCAAAAGAAATTATAGGAACATAATTTTCATTTGGAGCCCCGTAGATATCGGGGCTTTTTGCTGAATCACATGGATCGGAGCCAGAGCTCCTGATCGGGCACAGGGCGGAGGTGAAGGATCGCGGAAACCACGGGGATGTTCCATGGGGAAGGTGATCTGAAGCCAGCGATGAAAACAGCCTCCGATACGCTGGAATACCTTTAACAATTTAATTCACCATTATTTACGCAATGCTGTACCAGGCTCATGGTCTGCTCTAAATTCCGGTAAATACGCTCCTGAAGGTCCTGGATATCCGCCACCGGGTCCCCTCCCTCCAGCAGAAGTCCGTTGATGGTGACAAAGGCCGCGCCGTAGGCCAGGGTCTGGAAATTAAAGTAATAGGTCTTATAAACCTTTTTGGGAATCTCCCGCTCCTGACAGTACAGGAAAAACCGCGAGGCCATCTTCCGGAAACTGTTCCACTTGCGGATGCCGGCCTGCCTCTCGTCAATGGTATTCCAGAACGATTCATTGATCAGGAAGGGATTTCGGCACAGAAATTGAATAAACACCATGTTCATCTCCAGGTGGGCCTTTTTGTAGTCCCGGCCCACTTTGGCCTCAATCTCTTCCATGGACTTGAAAAGCATGTCATCCAGATACTGGGAGATGGCCAGAAACAGCCCTCTCCTCCCGTCAAAATGCTTAAAGGGCGCCGCGCAGGACACACCACATGCCTCTGCCACCGCCCTGGCGGAAAATCCTTCCATGCCGTTTTTCTGGAGCTGACTTACGGCCTCCCGTATCAGCTCCGCTCCCAGATCTCTTCCTGTCTCTTTCATGATCAAAATCAAAAGTCCTTTTCTTTACTTACTTTGTAAGTCCCATCGCCGTCAGGCGATCTGAATTCAGGGATGCCAAGTGTGCCCGCCAGACTTTCATGGGTGGCGGCGCGCCCGCTGCCGGGCGCATGAAGGCTTACTTTGTAAGTCCCATCGCCGTCAGGCGATCTGAATTCAGGGATGCCAAGTGTGCCCGCCAGACTTTCATGGGTGGCGGTGCGTCCGCTGCCGGGCGCGTGAAGGCTTAATTGGTCAGCATCATGCGGTCATTGGCAAACTCTTCCCCGCTGGCCTGGGCAAATTTGCGCAGAAGCTCTTCCACTGTCAGCTTCTTTTTCTCCTCCCCCTTGACATCAAAAATAATCCGGCCATTGTTCATCATGATCAGACGGTTGCCGATATGGATGGCATCTTTCATGTTGTGCGTAATCATAAGGGTAGTGAGATGGTCCTGATTCACAATATTCTCCGTAGTCTCCAGCACCTTTGCCGCTGTCTTCGGATCCAGCGCCGCCGTGTGCTCGTCTAAAAGCAGAAGCTTTGGCTTCTTCAAGGTTGCCATGAGAAGGGTCAGGGCCTGTCTCTGTCCTCCGGAAAGCAGCCCCACCTTGCTGGTGAGACGGTTCTCCAGGCCAAGTCCCAGCTTTGCCAGCATGTCCCGGTACAGCTTCCTCTCCGCTCCCCCGATTCCCTGCTTTAAGGTCCTCTTGTCTCCCCTGCGGAGGGCAAGGGCAAGATTCTCCTCAATGCCCATGGTAGCCGCGGTCCCGTTCATGGGGTCCTGGAACACCCGCCCCAGAAAAGCGGCTCTTTTGTGCTCCGGATACCTGGTCACATCCAGGCCGTCAATGAGAATCTGGCCCTCGTCCACTTTCCAGGTTCCCGCTATGGCATTGAGCAACGTGGATTTTCCCGCGCCGTTTCCCCCGATCACGGTGACAAAGTCCCCATCCTCCAAGGTGAGGGCAAGACCCTTTAGGGCCTGTTTCTCGTTGACGGTTCCCGGATTAAAGGTCTTTGAAATATTTTTGATCTCCAGCATCAGGATCTGCCTCCCTTCTTAACAGGTTTTGAAAAATACCGCTCCTGCCACACAGGGACAGCAAGGAATACCGCTACCACCAGAGCTGACAAAAGCTTCAGAAGATCCGTGTCAATGCCCATCCAGATCACCACCTGCAGCACCAGATAGTAGATAATGGAGCCAAAGGACACTGCCAGCAGCTTAAACCCAAAGTTGCGGAACACTTTTCCAAACACCGCCTCGCCGATGATCACCGCCGCCAGGCCGATGACAATGGCGCCTCTTCCCATGTTAATGTCCGCGAAGCCCTGATACTGGGTCAGCAGGGAGCCGGACAGGGCCACCAGTCCGTTGGAGATCATCAGCCCCAGGACCCGGCAGAAATCGGTGTTGATACCCTGGGCCCTGGCCATCTTGTCGTTGCATCCGGTGGCTCGCAATGAACATCCCAGCTCTGTCCCGAAAAACCAGTACAGGATCAGGATCAGAGCCACCGTGATCAGAACCACCACAAGGATCGTATTTTTATAGAAAGGCACATTTTTGATAAACCGCAGGGACACCAGCAGATCGTATTTGTCCACATTGATGGCCTGGTTTGCCTTTCCCATTATTTTCAGATTCACGGACCACAGCCCCAGCTGGGTCAATATACCAGATAAAATAGCAGGAATTCCCATAAAAGTGTGAAAAAGTCCGGTGGCCAGACCGGAGAGCATGCCCGCGCCGAAAGCGGCTGCCATGGAAACCCACACATTGCTTCCATTTAACATCATCATGATAAAGACCGCTCCGCCAGTGCACATGGAACCGTCCACAGTCAGGTCCGCGACGTCAAGAATACGGTAGGTAATATAAACTCCAATGGCCATGATCCCCCAGATCAGTCCCTGAGCCGCCGCGCCTGGCAGTGCGTTAATCAAAATCATAATATCCATAATCAAATCTCCTAGCTGTCTTCAGTTGATGGGTTTTTCCATATAAAGCCCCGGGGCAGACGGAAAACCCTCTTTCCCGCTGCCCCTGTGGTTTTACTCGATAGCCTCGTAATCATCCGGGATCTCAATCCCCAGAGCGTCACAGATGGTCTTGTTGTACTTCTTGGTAAACTGAGGCGCGTACTCAATGGGCATCTGTGAAATGTCGGATTCGCCTTTTAAGATCTTGGCTGCCATCCTTCCGGTTCCCACGCCCAGATCATAGTAGCTGATGGACAAAGTAGCCACGCCGCATCCCGCGCAGATCCCCTCTTCTCCCGCGATAACCGGCACTCCCGCGGGACGGCAGATGTTGTCAATGATCTCCGTGGCCGCTGCCGCGGTGTTGTCCGTGGGCACGTAGATGACGTCGCACTCCGTGGAAGCCTTTGTGACAACAGTGGACAGATCATTGGAGTCGGAGAAGGAATAATACTCACAGGTATAGCCCAGCTCTTCCAGAGCCGCCTTCACCGTGTCCACCTGATACTGGGAATTGGCTTCCGCGGAACAGTAGAGAAGTCCCACATTCTTGGCGTCGGGGAACAGCTCGTGGAGCATGGCCGCCTGCTCGTCAAGAGGCGCGAGGTCAGAGGTTCCAGAGATATTGCCGCCAACGGTGCCGTCAAAGTTGTCAATGCCCAGAGCCACGCCGTACTCAGTGACAGAGGTTCCCAGCACAGGGATCTCGTTGGTCCCTGCCTGAGCCGCCTGGAGGGCCGGTGTGGCATTGGCCAGAATCAGATCCACATCGGCGGAGACAAAGCTGTTGATGATGGTGGAACAGGTGTTGGAATCACCTTGGGCGTTCTGCTCGTCAAAGGTGACCCCATCCCCAAGCTCTTCCTTCAGGGCATCCTTAAATCCCTTTGTAGCCGCATCCAGGGCATCGTGCTGCACCAGCTGACAGATTCCCACCTTATAGGTCTTTCCATCTGCTGTCTGGGAATCAGCCGCCGCGGCAGCGCCGTCTCCCGCCTGAGCCGCGGTAGTCTCACCAGTTGAGCCGGAACAAGCTGCCATGGACATGGCCATAACTCCGGCAAGCATAACAGATGCCAGTTTTTTTGTTTTTTTCATGATACACTTCTCCCCTTCTATAATAAAGTCGGTCCCTTTTGGACCCTTGTGTTATCATACTACAAAAATACTGGGACGTCAATCTTATGTAACTTTAAATTCCCATAAATTCAACGTGATAAAGCAACCCCTTCCCTTGAAGGCCCCCTCACACCAGGATCTCCCTGTAGACCCGCAGCACATTTTTGTGAAATACGGCCTCGATCTCGGAAGGGAGGAATCCCTGTCTTCTCATCTCCTCCTCCAGAAGGGGAAGCCCGGAGCCGTCTTTCAGCTCAATCTCTCCCCCAAATCCGTCAAAGTCAGACCCAAGTCCCACACAGCCCATCCCTCCCACGTTCTTCATGTGCTTCATGTGGGCCACCATGTGGGCGGTGAGGCTTTTTCTCTCCTCCTCATCCTTCCAGTCATGGAGAAAATCCCGGTAGTAGTTAATCCCTGCCACTCCTCCCCGCTCCCCCAGGCAGCGGATCATGTGGTCCGTCAGGTTCCTTGGATGGCCTGCCAGGGCTCTGGCGTTGGAATGGCTGGCCACAAAAGGCTTCCTGGTATGGCCAAACACATCCCAGATTCCAGCGTCATTTAAGTGGGAAATGTCAATAATCATGCCAAGGCGCTCCATCTCCTCCAGAAATTCAAATCCTTTCTGGGTCAGACCGTGTTCTGTGTCAGGAAAACAGCCTTTCCCCGGCCCCTCTGCCACTGTCCGGTTGGAATATCCCAGCTCATTGGGAAAGTTCCAGGTAAGGGTCATCATCCGCACTCCAAGGCGGTAAAAATCCCGCAAAAGCCTGACATCGCCTAAGCAGACCCCCCCTTCCTCCATGGTCAGCATGGCCGACATCCGGCCCTCCTCCCAGTTCTCGCGGATATCCTCGTAGGACCTTACCGGGCTGATGAGATCCCTGTTGGCCTCCATCTCTTCATAGAAGGTGTCGATCATCTCCATGGCCTGGCGGAAGGGATCCTCTGTCCTCTTTAAGTGGACATAGATGGCAAAATTCTGAAGGCCATAGTCCCCTTTTTTCATCTTCTCCAGATCCAGATGGAGGGTATTGTGCCGAAGACACAGCTCCTTCCCTCTTTTTCGTCCCTCGTAGATCTCATAGATGGTATCGCAATGCATGTCGGCTGCTTTCATGGCAATCCTCCTGCTTTTTCTTATATCATATGCTCAAGTAGGGAAGGCCCTTCCCCTACTTGACCCGTGTGCGCCAAAAGGCACCGCGGCCTGGTCTGGGGCCGCAATGCCTTTCGATTTTATCACTTTCCCCACTAAAAAGTCAAGCCGCTCTTACTCACTTCTCAGGGCGTCAATAGGATTCAGGGCAGCCGCCCTCCTGGCAGGGGCATATCCAAAAAATAATCCGATTGCCACTGAGACGGAGAAGGACACGATCACCGCTGAAGGAGTGGGCGTGGCTTCCAGGCCTGCCGCGGCCCCCACAGCCGTGGTCGCGACGCTTCCCAGGCCGATGCCGATGATGCCGCCCATGGCGCTCTGAACCGCCGCCTCAATGACAAACTGCTGCAGGATCACTCCCTTCCTGGCCCCCAGGGCCTTGCGGATGCCGATCTCCCTGGTGCGCTCTGTCACTGACACCAGCATGATGTTCATCACACCCACGCCGGCCACCAGAAGGGAGATCCCGGCGATCCCTCCAAGACCTGCCGACACCATGGCGATCATGGAATTTAAGGAATCCAGCATCTCGCTCATGGCCGTCACATTGTAGAGATCCTCATTTTTAAAGATCTCCTGGAGAAATTCCTCGATCTGGTCTGTGGCCCGGGAGGCGGTATCTAAGCTTCGGATGGTAAAAATATAGTTGCTGATATTGGCGTTTCTGGACATCTTCACGGCACAGCTGTAGGGGATCCACACAAAGTCGTCGGTTCCTCCATCCTCTAAGTCGTCTTCATCCTGCCTTTCCGCGATACCCGCGATCCGGTAAGCGTAGCCCCCGATCTTCGCTGTCTGGTCAATGGCCTTCTCCGGGCTGCCGTACAGTTCAGTTGCCACATAGTATCCCACCACGCACACTTTCTGGCGGGACACGATGTCAGAATACTGGATATTCCTTCCCTGGATCAAATCGTAGTCCTTAATGTCCAGGTACTCCTCGCTTACGCCTGTAACACTTGTGGAGGACATGGAATCATTGCCGTGCTTCACCACAGTGTTCACATTGACAATGGGAGTCATATTGTCAAATATATCCTCTTTCCCCTCGTAGAATTCATACATCTCATCCACAGACACGGACCGGGAGGACAGGTTCACCACATTCACGTTGATCTGGTTGGTTCCCAGGCTGGCAAAGCTCTCGGTCATGTAGGACATGTAAGCGTTGACCAGGCTTACCAGTATGATCACAGACGCCACTCCGATGATAATGCCCAGCATGGTGAGGAAAGACCTCATCTTGTTGCTTCTTATACTTTTTAAAGCCAGTTTAAAGGATTGCAGCATACTCGTTCACATCTCCGTCAAAATTGATCTTTCCGTCGTGGATCCTCACCACCCGCTTTGCCTCCAGGGCAATGGAGCTGTCATGGGTGATGATCACAATGGTGTTGCCCTCCCGGTTCAGCTCTTTTAAAAAGTCGAGAACCTCCCGGCTGGTTCTGGAATCCAGGGCCCCCGTGGGCTCGTCGGCCAGGATCAGGGACGGGCTTCCCGCCAGGGCCCTGGCAATGGACACCCTCTGCTGCTGTCCGCCGGAGAGCTGAGCCGGAAGATTTTTCCACTTTTCCTCCAGGCCAACCCGCTTTAAGGACTCCATGGCCTGCTCCCTCCTCTCTGCCGCCGGAATCCCGGCGTAGAGAAGAGGCAGCTCCACATTCTCGAGAAGGTTTAACTTTGGCAGGAGATTGTACTGCTGAAAGATGAAGCCGATCATCTTGTTGCGGATGTGGGCCAGCTGATCATCGCTCATCTCACTGGTATCCTCACCGCCCAAAAGATATTCTCCATCTGTCGGCACATCCAGGGCTCCGATGATATTCATCAGGGTGGACTTTCCGCTTCCTGATTTTCCAACAATGGCCACAAACTCCCCTCTGTTGATGGTCAGGCTTACATCATCGCTGGCCCGCACCTCCTCAGAGCCCATCTCATAGATCTTGTAGATATGTTTCAGTTGGATCAAAGGTTCTTCCATGTCGCCAGTCCTCCCTCTGTTACCGTCCACCGCCGCCGGGACGTCCGCCGCCTCCTCCGGGAGCGCCACCTCCGCCGCCTCCGGGAGCGCCGCCTCCGCCGGGGCCTCCCATGCCGCCGCCCATGCCGCCGGGCATCATGTTCATCCCGCTGCTCTGGGAGGACTGGGACACATAGACCTCATCTCCTTCCGACAGACCGCTTAAGATCTCCACATAGTCATCGTTCATCAGCCCGGTCTCCACCTCCACTGACCGGAATCCCGCGGGAACCGAGCCGTTGCTTTCCGTGACAGAGGTATCTTTCACGTAAACCCGGTTGCCCCGCATCAGGGCATCCACCGGAATCACCAGAACGTCATCCGCCTGGGCCAGGATAATATTGCCGTCCACATTCATGCCCGGCAGCAGATCCTTTGTCTCATCTAAGGTAACGGTTACGGGGTAGTTGGTGACGCCGTTGGAGTAGGCGCTGGCCAGACTTATGTTGGTCACCTTTCCGGAAAACATCTCCCCCTCAAAGGCATCTGCCGTGATCTCCACTGACTGGCCCACAGCCACACTGTGGACATCAAGCTCATCTACAGACATCTCAAAGGTCAGCTCCGACAGGTCATAAATCACCGCCAGGGTCACCGCGCTGCCGCCGCCTGTGCTGATCTTGTCTCCTGCCTTGGTATTTTTTGTAATCACTGTGCCGGAAATCGGTGCCGTGATGGTGTAGTTCTCATAGGAATCCTGGGTGGTGGTCAGCCTGGTCTGGGAGGATTCTAAAGACTCCTTTGCCTGATCCATGGAATTTTTGAAAGTCCTTATAAGGTTTTCCGCCGTCTTGTCTGTCATCCGGAAAAACGGGCTTCCCTTTCCCACATAATCCCCTTCATTTACAAGGACCGCGGCGATCTCCACACTGCCGGAAATATCCGCGCTCATCACCGTGTCCAGGGTTGGCTCAAAGGTGCTCTCCTGGGCACAGACAAACTCGCCGATCTGAACCGTTGCCGACGACTCCTGGGTAAGACCCCCCGGATTTGTAACCTCCACCGTCACATACCGCACCAGCCGTCCCCCTGTCATGGTTCCCTCCATGCTGCTGACCCCGGTGACCACGCCGCCCAGCTGCTCTCCTGTGTCAGACATGGTGATCACCGCCTCGTTGCCCACCCCGATCATGGCCGCGTCACCACTTAAAAAAGGTGCCTTCAGCTTCATCACCTGATCGTTGTAGATATCCGCCAGCCTGGTGCCGCCGCTGACCTTGTCGCCCTCCTTAACATAAAGGGTTTTGATAAATCCCGCTTCCGTGGACTTATATGTATTCCCGCTGTAGTCAGCCACCGCCTGGTTATAATCCTCCACAGCCAGATCGTAAGAGGTCTGAGCCCGCTCCACGGAATTTTGCGCCGTGTTCAGCTCCGTCTCCACCGATGAAGCGTCGATAACATAGAGAACCTGCCCCTCTGTCACCTGATCCCCTTCCTCAAAATCCGCCGTAATAACATCGCCGGACACCAGTGAGGTGATATTGTAGGTATCCTTGGGGGCCAAGCTCCCTGACGAGGATAAAGAGGACGTGATACTGCCTCTCTGTACTGTGGCGGTCTTCTGTTCTGTCATATCTCCTGCCGGGGCTGAGGCTTTCTTAGAATACTGCCAAAATCCCCCCGCGGCCCCGGCTATGACCGCCACCACCGCCAGGGTCCTTACCGCTTTCCCCTTCCGGCCCCGTCCCCGCTTCTTTTTCTTCTTCTCTTTCTCTGATATCTCTGCCATGGTCCTGCCCTCTTAGTATTCAATATAGTCTGTCACCGTGTAGGACTCCACGCCGTCGGTTCCCCCTGTCTTCTCGCAGATCAGGATCACTTTGTCTCCCACTCCCATATCTCCGTAGATGGAAAACGCGAACTGGACATCAGAATCTCTCAGTTTAAACTCGGTCTCCCCATACTCTTCCAGCATGACCATGCTTGGAGTCATCACATTGGTGGAGCTGTAGAAGATTCCGCTGATCTCCCCTTTGACAGCCACCATGTTGCTCCCCTCCAGCTGGCTCTCCGTATCCATGCTGTAGACCCATATGGTCTTTGTGCTCACATTGTAGTAGATGATCACAAAGCCGTCCGCCTTGGCCTGCTTCACCCGCTCCAGGGTGGACATCCGTCCATCCAGATAAAAGGTGGCCTCGCTGATCTTAAAGGGCACATAGTCGTCAAGAGTATCGTTTTTCTTCACCACCTTGGGGCCTTTCAGCTCATTGTCCGCGATGGTCAGCGGGTTCACCTGGCCGTCGTCAGACAATTCATACCCCAGAACCGTACAATAGTCTCTCCCCGCTGTAGTCTCCGCGCACAGGAGATTATAGAACAGGTTCACACAGTCTGACTGATTCAGCACCTCTAAAGGCTCCTTGCCTATGTTTTCCCCCAGTTCCAGGTAATTATATCTGGCCCACCTGCCCTCAAGCTGGTTGCCGGTAAAGTCCTGATCCGTATAACCAAGGAGCGCCAAGATACCTCTTATGGCCTCCTGCAGAGTGATCTGCTGGTCCGGCTTAAACTGACCTCCCAAGTATCCGCTCATCCATCCGTTCTCCGACGCGGTCCTCACGGCAAAAGAGTAAAGACTTCCGGCGGGAACGTCCGGAAACACCGCGGTGAACTCTGTCTGGAGAGCCGCCTGGCGGTAGCTGCTGGCATTTAACAGCATCTGGGCATATTCTCCCCTGGTCACCGGCCCCTCCTCCCCCGTGATGTTCATGATCCCGGTCATCTGGATAACCTTTTTTCTCAGCTCATAATTGCTGGACGCCTCCGCCGAAAAAGGCATCCCTACGGCAAGAACCGCGGCCGCTGTCACACTGGCTGCCAATTGATGTCGGTTCATATGACTACTCCTCCCAGACTGATTTTTTCTATACTTTACCAGGGAGTTGTGTCTATTCTGTGTTCATTCCGTGTTTATTTTTCCAAATTTTCTACATCAGCGGAGCGATAAGGCGCAATCCCCGACCTGCCAGCTTCTGATAGAAGGGATACGCCTTACAGGTCTGCCTGGTGATCTTCTGACACTGTCCCAGGGTCTTTTGGAAATCTTCTTCCACATCCGCCACGGTCTTGTTTTTGTACAGAAAGGCCCCGCATTCAAAGTGGTGGTACAGGCTGCGGAAATCCAGATTGATGGTTCCCACCACCGCTTTCTCGCCGTCGCTTGTAAATACCTTGGCATGGACAAAGCCAGGGGTGAACTCGTAAATCTCCACCCCTCCCTCCAGAAGCTCCTCATAGTAAGTATGGGCCAGGAAAAACGCGTATTTCTTATCCGGAATGTGGGGCATGATGATCCTGACCTCCACCCCTCTCTTGGCCGAGAAGATCAGGGCATTGATCATCTCATCGTCCAGGATCAAATAGGGGGTCATGATGTGAACGTATTCCTTGGCCTTATAAAGAATATCCATATATACACATTTTCCCACACGCTCATGGTCAAGAGGGCTGTCGCCGTAAGGCATGACAAAGCCCTGTCCCTCCTTCCTCCTTTCCTGTCCCTCTGCTGCCTGTGCCAGGTATTTGTCATAGGAAACCGGAACCTTCTCCCAGATATTCCAGTTCTGCAGAAACATTATGGTAAAGCTTTTTGCCGCGTCTCCCTTCACCATCACTGCCGTGTCCTTCCAGAATCCGAACCTGGGTTTTACATTTATGTACTCATCCGCCAGATTGACTCCTCCTGTAAAGGCCGTGTGTCCGTCAATGACCAGGATCTTTCTGTGGTCCCGGTTGTTCTGGTACGTGGACAGCATGGGACGTAAGGGGGCAAATGCCTTACACCGGATGCCTTTTGCCCCCATTTTCTTTGGATACCCGTAGGGAAGAAGCACCAGGTCGCACATGCCGTCGTACATAAACCGGACCTCCACCCCTTTTCGCGCTTTATCCTCCAGGATCTCCAGGATGGAATCCCACATAACCCCCGGCTCCACGATAAAGTATTCCAGGAAAATAAAGCTTTCTGCCTTTTTAAGCTCCTCCTTCATCCTCTCAAATTTCTCCTGGCCTGTGGGAAAATAGGTGACATCTGTATTTTCATAAATGGGAAATCCCCCTTTTTCCCACATATACTTAGCAAGCGTGGCAGTGAGCTTGTCTTCTCCCCATAAGCGCTCTTTCACATCCGGATCCTGCCTTAAAGAACCTCTTGAGTCCTTCACCAGCTGGTTGGCCCGTTTCGCGTAAAACCGGCTTCCCAGATCCGCCTCCACCATGATATAGAGCAAAGTTCCAAACACGGGAAAAACCAGGATCGGTATGATCCATCCCAGCTTAAAGCTGGGGTTATCATGTTTGTTGATGATATAGATACAGGTCACACCACCTAAAAAAATAAGCGCGCCGTAGACATACAGGGAATAGTCCCTCAGCCACCGTATGATGCCGAACAAAACAAACATCTGAATCAGCAGAAACAGTACCATATAAGCGGTTCTGCCAAACACGATCCGCAGCAAACTCCTCACTTTTCTTTTGTAATCCTTCATATAAAAAAGCCTCCTGATCTTGCGTTTTCCATCTATTCTAACTCAGAACCCATGGAATGGCAAGCCAGAAGGCCTTATTAAAAATCTCTGTAAAATCTATCCGCGGATAATGACGCTGATCCTCTTGTACACCAGAGCGGTGATCAGGGATACCAGAGCGCCTTTTATCAGGTTAAAGGGGGCCACTGCCAGAAACACAAAGGTCCACACGCTGCTGATTGCCGGATTGATGGCAGCCCCGGCCTGGAGAATGGTTTCCAGGGGCATGAAATTGGAGTAGAACGGCAGCATCACCACCGCGTTGAGAACAGCTCCCACAATGGCCATGGAGACCGTGCCCACCACCATGCCCAGGATGGCGCCTTTTTTGGTCTTCTTCATCTTATAAATGATCCCGGCCGGCAGAACAAGGGCGCAGCCAATACAGACATTGGCAAACTCTCCCACAAAACCAGTGCTGGTAGGCTTTATCACCAGCTTTACTAAGATCTTCACCCCCTCAATGACAGCTCCCGCCACAGGCCCCATGGCAAAGGTTCCCACAAGCACCGGAATCTCGCTCAGGTCCAGCCCGTAAAAGGACGGGGCTATAAAGGGAAGGGGAAATTCGAAGAGCATTAAAACCGCTCCGATGGCTCCCAGCATGCCCATCAAAACCACATTTTTTACATCCAACAGTTTCTTTGTCTTTGTCGCGGTGACTGCTTTCATACTTTTTATCCTCCTAAAATTATAATGGGTGGGGCGATTGAGCGGGGAAGGCCCTGCCCGCCGTGCCGGGGCGGGGCCCCTTCAGCGGCCATATTCCTCTCCGCCCCGTGTACATGAAAAAGCCCTGGGCATCTTCCGATACTCAGGGCCTTAGGCTCTAAAAGGTTTGTCTCATTTCCATGAAACATGCCTATCTTCTCTCATCCAGACTATACTGTCGGTTTTGGAATCGCACCAAATCAACCGTTCTCACGGCTCGCGGACTATACCGCCGGTGGAGAATTTCACTCCGCCCTGAAGATTCATTATGTTTTTACAGATACCAGTATACCTCTGGTGGGGGAAAATTGCAAGCATTTTATTGGAGGGCCTGCCGGATATCCTCAATAATATCCTCCACCCCCTCGATCCCCACGCTTAAGCGGATCAAGGATGGATCCACTCCCGCCTCAGCCAGCTGCTCATCGTTTAGCTGACGGTGGGTGTGGCTGGCCGGATGGAGCACGGATGTGCGTGCATCAGCCACATGGGTCACAATGGCTGCCAGCCTTAATCGGTCCATGAACCTGGCGGCTGCCTCCCTTCCCCCTTTCAGGCCAAAGGATATGACTCCGCAGGTTCCGTCCGGCATGTATTTCCTGGCCAGCTCATAGTACTGGTCCCCCTCAAGCCCCGGGTACTTGACCCAAGCCACATCTTCCCTGGATTTTAAATAGCCTGCCACCTTCAGGGCGTTTTCACAGTGACGGGGCACCCTCAGATGGAGGGTCTCCAGCCCCACGTTCAGGAGAAAGGCGTTCTGAGGCGACTGGATGGAGCCCATATCCCTCATAAGCTGGGCCGTGGCCTTGGTGATATAGGCGGCTTTCCCGAACCTCTCTGTGTAGACTATCCCGTGGTAGGACTCATCCGGCGTGGTCAGCCCCGGAAACTTGTCTCTGTGGGCCTCCCAGTCAAAGTTGCCGCTGTCCACGATACACCCCCCCACTGCCATGGCATGTCCGTCCATATACTTGGTGGTGGAATGAGTCACAATATCCGCTCCCCACTCTATGGGCCTGCAGTTGATGGGTGTCGCGAAGGTGTTGTCCACGATAAAGGGAACCCCGTGGCTGTGGGCCAGGCAGGCGAATTTCTCCAGATCCAGCACCACAAGGGCCGGATTTGCTATGGTCTCACCGAACACTGCCCTGGTGTTGTCCTGGAACGCCTTCTCCAGCTCTTCTTCCGGCGCGTCCGGATCCACTAAGGTACACTGGATTCCAAACCTTTTCAAGGTCACGGTAAATAAGTTGGAAGTTCCCCCGTAGATGGTAGCCGCACTGACCACATGATCTCCGGCTGAACAGATATTTAAGATAGCGTACATGTTGGCCGCCTGTCCCGAGGAGGTGAGCATGGCTGCCGCCCCTCCCTCCAGCCGGCAGATCTTGTCCGCCACCGCCTCATTGGTGGGGTTGGCCAGCCTGGTATAAAAGTATCCGTCTTCCTCTAAATCAAAGAGACGTCCCATCTGCTCGCTGGTCTCATATTTGAAAGTGGTGCTCTGATAAATAGGCAGAACCCTGGGTTCCCCGTTCTTAGGCTGCCATCCGCCCTGTATGCACATGGTGTCAAGTGACTGTTTCGCGCTCATAGCTTATCCTCCTGCTGTTGTGTGTATGATCCCTCTCATTCCGGTTTATTTTACAACAAACCCGCCATGGAAGTCAACAGCCCCGCCTTAAACGGTAAAAGTCCGGAAAACCCCTGGATTCCGGACTTTTCGCATCCGCCAGCCAAAGTCAGCCCTGTAGAGGACATCGGGTGCCTTATTGACAGCTCTGACGGTGCCGGATATATATTACCATAAATTTCCTTTCCCTGGCCCGTTGATGTCATAATTCGACAATTACCTGTCATAATTCGACATCCCCTTTTCGGGCTTCCTATCCAACAGAATCTCGGTAAGGGTGGCTGATGGAAAAATATCCTTTTTCGCCTTTTAAAAATACCCGGTCCCGGCCCTGCATGATCACATAGTCTGTGTTGATGATATAGGACTGGTGGATCTGGATAAAATGTGCCGGAAGACCATCCTCTAAGATCTTGGACAGCTTTCCGTAAAATTCATACACCTCACAGGTTGTATGGATCTGTATTTTTCTCCCTGAGCTCTGAAAATACCGGATCTCTTTGTATGCCACCTGATAGAGGATCCTGCCCTTGTGGTACAAAAAAAATTTTTGTGACTGAAAGCCCAGTTTTCTGGCATAATCGGTGAGACGGTAGATCTCCTCCCTCAAAAGAGGCTTTCTAAGAAACCCCAGAGGCCTGTTGGGAAACAAAAGCTCCGCGTGATCCCTGACCCGGGACATGTACACCAGCTGCACCTCCTCATCCCCTATGCCTCTGCGGATCCTGTTTCCCACCTCGATCCCATCCATCCCTTCCATGAGGACATCCAAAAAGATCAGATCATAACGTTTCCCTTCCCTCATCCGCTTAGACAGAGAACAACCGTCATAAAATACTTCCGTTTCCACGGCAATCCGGTTTTCCTCGCCGTAAATCTCCAGCAGCGCCGCCAGCTCCCGGCACTGCCGTCTGTTGTCATCGCAAACAGCTATTGACCACATCATTTTTCACTCCTCTCTATTTGGGTGGTTCTATTCTATACGCTTTTTCGACAAAATTCGGGTGACACAGCGACGTAATATCGACCTATTTTGACATGTAAGGGGACTAATTTTGACATGTTCCGGGATTTTGGGCCTTCCTTTCTGGTTGACAACCCTTCTGGCGGCCATTATAATGAATACTGCTGTTAGAAAAACATAATAGAAAACGAGGTTTGATCATGACATTTCTGATGGATGTGATAAAAGGAACCCTGATTGGCATCGCCAACATTATCCCAGGTGTCAGCGGCGGCACCATGGCTGTGTCCCTGGGAATCTATGACAAGCTGATCTCATCGGTTTCCAGCCTTTTTAAGGACTGGAAAAAGAGTTTCTGGACTCTGCTTCCCATTATCCTGGGCTGCGGCATCGGCATCGTGGCCTTCACTTACGCTGTGGAATATCTCTTAAGCCACCACACCTTTGTCACCTGCATGGCCTTTGTGGGGCTGATTCTGGGAGGCATCCCGGTGCTGGTCTCTTCCCTGAAAAAAGAGCTGGCCAAAGGCTCATCAAGAATCAGCGTCCCGGGAATCCTGGCCTTTGTGGTCATGTTCTGCGTGGCCGTATTTCTTCCCATGCTGAACGCGGACGATGAGATGCTGAAAACCTTTGCCGTCACCCCCGGCACCATGGGGGCCCTCTTTCTGGTAGGCATCGTGGCCTCAGCCACCATGGTAGTGCCTGGCGTCAGCGGCTCCCTGGTGATGATGATCCTTGGATACTACTACGGCATCATCAATACCATCAAGTCCTTCCTGGAGGCCTTAAAAGCGTTTGATCTGGCAGGACTTGTTCCCGGCTTTGCCCTTCTCGCGCCCTTTGGCATAGGGGTGCTTCTGGGCATCTTCCTCATCGCGAGGCTCATTACCTTTCTGTTTGAACGGTATGGGGTTGAGACCTACTGCGCTATCCTGGGGCTCATCGCGGCGTCCCCCTTTGCCATCTTTTATAACACCGGGGTTTTTGCCCAGCTCTCCCTGCTGGGATTGGGGCAGATCCTTTTTGGCATTGCCCTGGCTGTCCTCTGCGGAGTTGTCACCTACAAGCTGGGGGACTGATCCCCCAAACCATATTCAAACCCCATGGAGTAGAGGAGACTCTTTCCCTCCTGCTCGACGTGCCGGGACGGAGCCGCTTTAAAAAGAGCCGGAGATCCATTACAGACCTCCGGCTCTTTTTTATGTACACGAGGCGGAAAGGAAATGTGGCCGTTCGCGCGGCCCCGCCCCGGCACGGCGAGTAGGGGGAAGACCTCCCCTACTCGATTACCACGTCATCCACAAACATGTCTTCTTCCGGCTCACCCTTTGGCGGCGCTTCAGATTCTTCCTCTTCGTCACTCTCCACAATGGCGGTCTCTTCTGCCACAACATCATCTTTGGCTGGTTCCTCTGTCACCAGAGCGGTACCGCACCTGCTGCAGAACGCGGACCCTTTTTTCATGACGTTTTTACAGTTTGGGCACACAAGGCTTCCGTCCATCCCCTGAACCCTCTCCTCCATAGCCGCCACATTGACCAGGACATTGCCGATCTCTCTGAACAGATCCTGGAACTCGTTGTCCTCCTCATCCCGATGCTTCTTGTAATAAAGAACTCCCACCGCGCCGTAGAGCTCTTTTAACTTACTTTTCTCAGAAGCGATCTGAGCCTTCAGCTGCAGCACACCCGCGGTTTCCTTGGCCTTCTGGGCCGCCTCTTTTCCTTTGTCACTCAGGGCTCTGCTTAATTCATCAAAAAATGTCATGGACAATCCCTCCTTTAGGATAATCTTATCCTGTCTAAGGAAGAATGTCAATCATAACTTTCCTCCTCATACCCATACCGCCTGAATCCGAACTTTTTCGCCTCCTCCTCTGTGAGCCGGTTTAAGTCGATCCGGCAGCTGGCGCTGTGTCTGACTCTGTAGGGACTGATCCTCACCTGGGCAAATGTCACCATGGCCTCCGCATTGTCCGCGCAGTCAGCCTGATAATAGGGATTCATGTTGTAATAATCACTGAACACCAAAGCTTTGCTCAAAATATCGATATCCTTCTCCTGGTCGTAGATGATCTCCCTTCCCTCATAAAAGGCCTGGGCCCTGGCCGCGTCTTCCTCTGTCATATCCTCACCTTCATACACATCATAGTACTGGATGCCGATCTGGGAAATCATCTGGGCATTCAGCTCTTCCACCTTGCCTCCTGCCTCCTTCACGGCCTGTATGGTTCTTGTAAAAGAAGGGTACACGGGATAGTAACAGCGGTTCTCCAACCCTTCGTTTTCCTGATCATTATTCTGGTAAAAATCCACGGCCTGCTGAAGCTCCAGGGTCCGAAACTGTATGGTCCCTATGGGCAGTTCCTTCTCCCTCACCGCCATAGTCAGCTCCTCCAGATCCTTCTGGTATGCTGTCAGCACCCTGGCCTTCCCCTCTTCTCCCGCCTCAAGGGACTGGGTCTGGTCATACTGCTGGAAATATATGGCCGCCGTATCAGCGCTTGTCTGGCTCATCACCGGATAGGTGCCTTTTTTATACTCTCTGTTGTCGTGGATCGCGGCCACCAGGGCTTTGGCCTCCTCATCCATTGGGATGGCGTACTGCCTGAACACCTCCTTGCCGTTGCTCAGCCGGTATCCCACGGTACACCGTCTCCATCCGCTGTGATATTCCCGGTTCCAGCTGTCCCATGTCTGGGATCCTCCGCGGCGGATCTCCTGATCTGCCTGGACGCCCTTTCTGGCCAGCTCCATCACGGAGTAGATATCAGTCAGCTCCATGGTTCTGTACTGGTAATCCTTTTGACCTTCATAGCTCCAGACCATCCGCACTCTGCCAAGATAGTCCTTTTCCTGGACCGGCTTTCCATAGGTTACCCAGTTATCTTCATGCCCTATGGTCACTGAAGCGGATTTCACGCTGGTGGCCTTTGGAAGCCAGGAGTCAAAACCGTACCAGTCATATATCCCGGCCATTACCAGAAGCACAGACACGGCCCCGCAGGCAGCCATCTGAATCCACCTGTCAAAAAGCTTGCGGAAATCAAAATGGTAAATAATCTCCATGAGACAGCAGGTGATCACAGTGCCGCAGACAGCCCCAAAGACACCCCATGTAACCGTGCTCCGAAGGGAATAAAACAGAATGCCGAACATCACCGCCGCCGGGAGGGCGGTCAAAACCTTGATCGGGCTTTCCGTCTTCTTAAATGCCATGGCCTTTCCCGCTGACTCGGAAGGACGGATCCGGTACAAACTGTATGCCACAACCGCCAGCACTCCGGTAACAACCACTGCCCCGACCACGCGCCCCGCGTCTAAACGTCCGTAAGAAAAATCCTCCAGGGCTAGCATATAGTTGGCAAAGGGCGAGGAACGATTGACAGCCTGTATCCATGCCATGGAATTTTTGGCAGTGTCGCAGATCGTATGAAACCACAGCTCCTGATATCCTTTAACCAGAAGCAGCACTGCCGGACCATAGCCGCAGAATACCGTGGTTCCAAGAAGGGCCACCACAATATTTCCCGTCATCATCATGGCAATAACCGTGGTGGTGTACAGCATGATGTAGTACAGCATGTTCAGAAAATACATCTTCCACCAGAGCCCGTCCCCGCCAAAACCTTCTATGCCTGTTCTGAAAATAAGCGCCGCGGACATTGCCTGAATCACAAAGTAAATCGCCGCTGTCATCCAGATCCCATTCAGGTAAGACGCCAGAAACAGCTGTCCCCGCTTTACCGGGATGCTGTGATAGAAATCCACCTGCCTGCTGTTGTGGAGATACCGAAAGCCCGATACCGCCCACACCACGGAAAGAGCCACCAGAATAAAGACCACCATCCCATTGATCCCCACGAATTGTGTCAGTTCCCTGACCCACCACTGTTTCTCATAATCACTGTAACTTGACAGCTCATCTAGATAGGCACCGGTTTTGATGGCCACCGGCACAAGAAGGGTAAACACCAGGGACAGCACGGTCAGGGCTATGGTCCAGACCCGGCGTTTTACGTCCTCTTTCATTAATTTAAAGCACAAGTTTCTTGATGTCATAACCGACCACCTCCGTCTCACTGATAAAGATCTCCTCCAGAGAAAGAGGGATAATCTCAGCAAACACTGGCTGGTAACCGCCCACCACTGTCTCAATATCCTCCCGGCTTCCCCTTACGGTCAGGGTGCAGAGGCTTCCTCTTCTCTCAATCTTCATGATATCCAGCTCTTTCATATCCTCCGGCTCTGTACCTGGCAGCAACACACACTGAATCTTGTGGATATTCAGCTTCATATCCTCCAGCTCCCTGGACAAAAGAATACCGCCTTTATGAAGTAGTCCCACATGGTCACAGATGTCCTCCAGCTCCCTTAAGTTGTGGGAAGCAATGATGGGCGTCATGTTCCTCTCCTCCATATCCCCCACAAAGATGCTCTTCACCGTCTGCCTCATCACTGGGTCCAGTCCGTCAAAGGTCTCATCACAGAACAGATAATCCGTGCCCGCGCACACTCCGCAGATCACCGACACCTGCTTTTTCATGCCCTTCGAGAAAGTGTTGATCTTCCTGCGCTCATCTAATTCAAAGCTTTTCATCAAATGATGAAACCTGTTTATGTCAAACTTAGGATACACCTTGCGGTAGAATTTCATCATCTCCTCCGGCGTGGCATTGCTGAAAAAATACTGGTCGTCAGAGATGTAAAAGAACCTGGACTTAACCTCCACATCCTCGTATACCTCTTTTCCGTCAATGGCCACCGTGCCCTCATCCGGCTTCAGAACTCCGCACAGCATCCTTAAAAATGTGCTCTTTCCCGCTCCGTTGGTTCCGATGAGGCCAAAGACGCTGCCATCCCTTATGGTGGCGTCAATATGGTCCACAGCGACAATGTCGCCGAACCTTTTGGTCAGACCCTTTGTCTCAATCATCGCTCTCCCCTCCCCTGCTGAAAATCTGGTCTATGATCTGGTGAAGTCTCTCCCTGTCCGCCCGCAAGGTCCAGGCCTCCAGGGCCACTTCTTCCTGCTTTTTAAAAACAGCCTCTCTCTTGCTGTCTTTTATATGACTGTTATCTGCCACAAAGCTTCCTTTCCCCTTCACCGAATAAATATACCCCTGCCGCTCCAGTTCCGCATAGGCCCTCTGAATCGTATTGGGGTTGATGGACAGATCCATGGCCAGGCTTCTGACCGATGGCAGCTGGCTGTTCTCCTCCATGGCTCCCGACATCATCAGTTCCTGAAACCGTTCCACAATCTGCTCATAGATGGGCCTGCGGTCTCTGTAATCCAGGATGATCATGCCCTACCTCCTTTCTGTATACAGAAGTGTTTCTACTGTATTAATTTGATTAATACAGTTATAGCACAGGTATGGTTTTGTGTCAAGTGTCTTTGTTATTTTCTGTCCGCCTTTCAAACCCCGTAATATAAAAATTGCCGACTCCGACAATTCCAACAAATCATAGATTATAGCCTATTCCCAGACGTATATTGTCTACCATGCGTCACAACGAGAAACCATCTTTAACACATAAAAATACTGCCCCGCATCATTTACAAGGCAGTATTTTCCCAACTAAAAAGTCATGACAAACGCCAACCATAACCCAGCATACAAAAATCCTTTGCTTATATTTATGTTGTCTTTCCTTTTCTCAATGTTACATCCAACACGGTCTCACTTTTTATCATCTTTTTTCCACCAATCAGCTGTATAATCTGATCCGCGGCTGTCTGAGCCAAAGCCTCTATAGGCTGTACAATGGCAGTAATAGGCCTTTCGTTAAGCTGAGTCAGATAAGTTCCGTCACAGGCTACCATTTTCATCTCTTCTGGTACCTTAATTCTTTGTTCTTTCGCATATCTGACACAGCTTCCAATCAGCATATCCGTAGCAAAAATACCATCCACATCAGGATATTCTTGAAATATTCTTTCCGTCACCTTTAAAATATAATCCAGCTCAAAATGATTCCAATCCATTTCAAATGTATGGACTGTCCCTCCAAAGCTTTCAAAACAGGACTGAAAAATATCATGGCGGTCATGAGCAGGTGTGCTCACGATACGCGCCGCTGTCACCTGAACAGCCTTTCTGCTGCCGCTTTCCCAAAGACACTTCGCGGCCAGGGTTCCTTCCTGCACATGGTTTGAACGGACAATGGGAATCCCGTCATTTATGTATCTATCCAATGCCACAATCGGACGTTTCACCTGCTCATAAATATCTAATCCTAATGAATGGGCTCCCATAATAACCCCATCCATCATCTGCCGTTTCAGCATATCTATGTAAGCTTCTTCACTGTTCTCTCTGTTGATCGTCGAACATACCATGGTTTTATATCCATATTTATACAGACATATTTCCGCATAACGAATAAAAGCAGAGAAAAAGGGATGTGCCGTATCGGGAACGATGATCCCTATCATATTCGTCCGGTTGTGATACAAATTACGTGCCAGTTCATTAGGAATATAATTAAGTTCCTTCATGGATGTCTCCACTTTTTCTCTTGTTTTCTCTGACACATATCCTGTTTTATTTAATACCAGGGAGACTGTACTAGGAGCCACTTTCGCATGTTTCGCGACATCTTTTATACTTACCATAAACCACCTCTGATTGTGTTGTCAGACCCCTCTCCCCGCCGGAGCATTCCCTATTTCTGCCTATTTGACAGGGCATGTCGGAGGTTTCACTCATTAAAGTATACCTTTTCCGGCTATTACTGTCAATCATAAGTGGCCCAATCCCCCTATAATTCCGGCAGAGGATCCCGGCTGGTTGCCGCGTTGCCAAAAAAAAACATCGCATCCTGAAGTTCGCTTTCCATCATGTTTCCACTTTTTAAATACTCTACAGCAACCGCAAAAGAACGGCTTCTGTCATATGAAACCTCTTTCAGGTACATCTTTCCATTATCAATAACAATATACTGAGCCTCCTTACACGGGTCATCAGGACGTCTGTAAGAAACGCTTCCCGGGTTCAGCCAACATACCGAATCGCCTAATATATGAATACAATGCCGATGAGTATGGCCGAATATGATTCTTCTTGCTCTTCCCATTTTCCCTTTTGTTCCCCTTGCCTCTTCCCAAAATCGTTCGAACTGATCCATGTTTTCAATCACCCCATACTCAGAGTCAAATTGATGCGTCATCACATATTCAACCCCATCCGCCTCAAAACATAAAATATCAGGAAGGTTTTTTAGATAATTGATCTCCTCCTCTCCAAGTCTGCCGCAGCCATGGTGAACCCACTTAAACTCTTTGTCTCCCACACTCTGCCAGCATGTCTTTTCATATACATGGATAGTATGAAGGTCATGATTGCCGCACACAACCTCCGCATGATGCTCACGCATCCATCTAATCACCTCCTCAGGAAACGCGCCGTAATCTGTTAAATCACCAGCACAATATATTTTGTCTGAATCCTGCTCTTCTTTCCATATTGCCCGCAACGCATCCACATTTCCGTGAACATCAGATAGGATCAACAGTTTCATTAGCATTTCACCCCTTAATTCCCGACATCGCGATAGACTGAATAAACTGCTTTTGGAACATAACAAATATAATCATTACCGGGACTGTCATCACAGTTCCCATAGCAAAAATAGGACCCCAATCGTTCATGTCCCCATAAAACGATTGCAGTGCCAAAGGAAGGACTTTAATGGCATTGCTTCTTGTAACCATAGCAGGCCACGCCAAGTCTCCCCATCTCTTAACAAACAGCAGAATGGAAACTGTAGCAATCACCGGCTTAGACAACGGCAGCATAATCCTGAAAAAAATCTGAGGATAATCACAGCCGTCCATAACAGCAGCCTCCATCAAATCATAAGGCATATCACGAAAATGTTGATAAAATAAAAAAATATAGAAAGGGGTCGCCATAAAGGGAAGGATCAGGGCCAGCATATGATCAATCAGCCCCATAGTATTTATCACAATCATTTTATTTATGATAACCGCTTCGCTTGGAACAATCAGCAATGATAAAATCAATGAAAGCAGAATTCCTTTTCCCTTAAACTTAAGCACGCCCAACGCATATCCCATCATGGAATTAAATAATACCGCTAATAGTATGGACACAACCGAAGAGACAAATGAATTAAAGAAAAAGCGTCCCACATTCATTTTCCCGAATAGATAGATATAATTATCCATACTCATCTTGCCGTGAGGAAGAAACGCAAAGATGTTAGACATATCCACACTAATTTGGTTGCTGGTCTTAAAAGAGGACACTAACAGACAGATCGGCGGCAGAATAAACAGCAATGCCACCAAAGATAATCCCGCATACAAAAACACGGCTGTTTTTATTTTCCTTTTTCTCATGCTCCTTCCTCCTTCAAAAGCACTTTAGACTGGATCATCGACACCATCATAACCACCGCAAAAAAGACTACTGACTGGGCTGCTGATATCCCTATCTGCATTTTTACAAATCCTGTCTCATAAATCAGATACACAAGAGAAATCGTACTCTTTAAAGGACCTCCTTTTGTCAATACCAACACCTGGGTAAAAAATTTTAGCGAAGATACAATATTGGTCATCACGATAAACACAACCGTATTCTTCAATAACGGAAAGGTAATGTAAAAAAATTTCTGGACAGGGCCGCATCCGTCTATTTGGGCCGCCTCATAAACATCCTGAGAAATAAACTGAATACCAGACAGGTAAATGATCATATTAAAGCCGACAGCCGACCACACGCTCATAACCGCAATGGAAAACAGAGACTGTGCCGGGTCTTTCAGCCACCCCTGTGGGGGGAGGCCGAAAAAACCGAGGATCGTATTCATCATGCTGCTCTTTGATGAACCTAAGATAAATGCCCATACAATGGAAACCACTGCCATGGAAATAACCTGCGGACTGAAACAGACTATCCTAAAAAATGTCATGCCTTTTAATTGGTTGTTGAGAAGCAACGCAAGAAGCAAAGGCAGAATTGTGAGCGCCGGCACAACATAAAATGTATATTGAACCGTGTTTTTCGCGGCGGCAATCATATCGCCAGATGTAAGCACCCTCTTATAATTTTCCAATCCCACAAATTTTAAGGGATTATTTGCCGCCATCACGAACTGTTTATTTGTAAATGAATACATAAATGACATCAAAAAAGGTACGATTACAAATATAAACAAAGTAATCAACGCCGGCGCGCACATAATCCAGGCCGAAGCTCTCTGATTGTAAAACACTTTTTTCTTCATAGCATAATCCCCTTACTTACTATCAGAACCTTTAATTCGCGTCATTATAATTATTATCGACGATCAGCTGATCAATTTCTTTTGTAATATCATCCATTGCCTGTTCCGCATTGCCGTATGCCAGGATATCCCGAAGCGTCTGGCCAATCGCGGCTCTTACATATACCGCGGCAGGAGTATGGGGACGGTTAATAGCGATTCCTCCTTCTAACTGTTCCCGAAATAAATACAGCCATCCTCCCTCCGCATATTTAGGGTCCTTTTCCAATACGGATTTAAGTCCCGGAATAGAGCCGTTGGCATCTGACATTCCCTGTACATATTCTGGTTTTAAAAATTCTTTTAATACCGCAACACATTCTTCTACTGTCTGATTCTCCTGTGCCTTTGTTGTAATCCCCCAAGTCTGGGAGCCGCTTCCTGTATAAACTCCATATCCAAAATCCGGAATAGGAACCAGTATTCCATCATCTCCTAAAAATTCCTTGGCTTGGGGTGCCATCCAATGGCCATACAGAAGCATACATGTATCTTTTTTACCATAATATCCATCATCACTGTCAGCCATTACATCAATATATCCCTGCTCCCCTAACCAATGAAGGTATTCTACCGCCGCAATCGTACCCTTGCTGTTTAAAGTGCCTTCTGCTGTCATAGTATCTCTGTCTAACCAGTCTCCCCCAAAACTCTTTACAACAGGAAGATAAGTATAGTAGAATTTCGCGCCTGTCGTGTCACACTGCCCTACATCCAAGGCCCAGTATCCTTTTTCTTTCAGTTTTTGGCAAATATCTTCAAATTCTTCTTTACTCCATGCCTCTTTATAACTTGTAGGAATTCTAGCTCCAATTTCCTCCAACATAGCTTTATTAGCCCACAGCGCCAGTCCAGAATCATATTGAGCTATATTGTAAAGTCTCCCGTCTGGAGAATAAGTACACTCATCAATAATTGACGGAAGCCAGTCTTTTTTCGCTTCATCAGGGAAATACTCATCTAAAGGCAGAAAAACCCCCGCATGACAGAAAACACCCAAGCGGTTCCCATCTGACATAGTCAAGTCAGGAAGATCATTGGAAATAATGGCTGACAAAAGCTGATTAGACAAATCTGCCTGTTCCGCAATTTTTAGTGTAAATTCGCTATGAGCATCATCAATCTTTCCTAACATCTCATAATAATAATCTCTTTCTGATCCGTTCTGATTAGATGGAATCCATACCACTATCTCTTTGGGGCTTCCCTCAGCCTCTGCCGTCTCTTTGCCCTTTCCAGAAGTTACCGGTTCCGCACTTTTATTGGGAGCTTCTGACGCTCCTTGCGCTTGTGTTGTTCCCTGATTCGCTGTCCCGGATCCTGAACACCCCACCATATGGAAAATCATCATTCCTCCGAGCAAAATCCACACCGACTTTCTAAACATCTTTTTCATAATATCTCCTTTCCTATTTTTATTTTTCTACGCCTTAAATGGTATTCATTGTATAAACTTCCGCTAAGGACACAGATTCTGGCTCCTTTAACTCTGTCGAAAAATAACCCGTCCTGTTTTCTCTCCGCCATTTACAAATATCTCAGGTCCTCTGTCCTATCCGTTCCAAAAGAAATACTGTCCTGGCTCTCTACCATGACCTGCGCTTCCTCTGCCTCCCTGTCTTTTCCGTGGTCTCCATAATGTCCTGTGTAATAAAACAGGATTTTCTCGTCTTCAACAGGAACCGCGCACCCGAAAAACGCTCCACCTTTTTTTCCTTGGCCATAAGAACTTTTTCCTGCGGCTGCAGGCTGATGGGAGGATCCCTCCAGTTCATCAAATCTGTACTTACCGCATGCCCCCAATACATATCTCCCCAACACTGAGCCAAAGGATTATACTGATAATACAATTCCCTTTAAAAACATATCTTCTGAACCACTTAAATACATTAAGGCAATCTCACAGCCTGGCCGCCTTACTCTGGACCCCGCTTCCTTCCACAGGTTTCAGCTCAATTATTTCTTCTCGGTCTTCTTTCCGGCTTTTAACCAGCATCTCCAGGCAGTCATAGGTGTCTGTATACAGCCGTGACATATTTCACCTCCTATCTTATTGCATTTTTGATATATCGAACCGGTTTGATTTTGATTTATTATAGTATATTTTCACAATTTAGTCAACATATTTTTTCTCGGTTTCTGATTTTCTTTTGTAAATTTTTACCATACAAAAAACTGCCACACCCGGGGAAAACCCCAGGCATGGCAGCATAATGAACCGCTTTATCGATTATTCATTTCCGTACAGAGTAACCAGCTTGGACAGATACTCAAATCTCTCCTTGGCCTCTGCCTCGTTCTTGGCGAACAGCTTAGCCGCTCTTTCAGGATTCTTCATGGCCAGGGAGGCGTAACGAACCTCACCCTTAAGGAAGTCCTGATATCCTTCCATCTTCGGAGCCTTGCTGTCCAGAGTGAACTTCTTCTCAGCGGCAGGGTTGAAGCGGAAGTTGTTCCAGTAACCAGTCTCAACAGCCAGCTTCTCCTCAGTCTGAGCCTTGCTCATACCCTTCTTGATGCCGTGGTTGATACATGGAGCGTAAGCCAGGATCAGAGATGGACCCGGATAAGCCTCAGCCTCAGCGATAGCCTTAACTGTCTGAGCCATGTCGGCACCCATGGAGATCTGAGCTACATATACATAGCCATAGGACATGGCAATGCTCGCGAGATCTTTCTTCTTGGTCTCCTTGCCGCCTGCCGCGAACTGAGCCACAGCTCCGGTCTTGGTAGCCTTGGAGGACTGTCCGCCGGTGTTGGAGTAAACCTCGGTATCGAATACCATAA
>CAJUSJ010000040.1 GCA_910588865.1 uncultured Lachnospiraceae bacterium | reverse complement strand
TGCTTGAAGTTGCCATAAAAAACACCTCCTTTATCAGTATGGCTCTTTTTACATTTCGCATACTATCCCATCTATATTGTACGGTTTTATCATCGCTTTCGCAACAGGATTTTTATGAATTTTTTTGCTGATTTTGTCAAGATTAGTTGACACATTTTCCTCAAGGATTTTGTATCCTATGCAGTTTCTTTCAGGGAATTATAGTATTGCTGTCGTTTGACCATCGGCGGCAGTCCTCCATTGGCAGAGCGGATCCTCCGATTATTCCAATAGCTGAGAAAATATCTCCAGATGACTGTCTTGAGTTCATCTATGGTCATCTTCCTCCCGCGCTGTTCATGCTTTGTCTTATATCATTTTTGATGTATTTTTCACCATTTCTTGTACTTTAAGGGAATGAAGAAACTCTCAAAAATCTGTGAGCAGCTTCCGCTTCCTCTCAATCATCTCATGGATTTTTTCTATATAGAGGGCCACATCCTTCACATTTTCGCACCGCTCAATCCGGTTCTCTGCCGGAAAAAACCGCTTGGTTGTAGTCCCGGCTCCGCAGGCCACGATGGTCTGCTGCTCCTCCATGATCAACACGTTATACAGGCATGCTTTTCCCGGTCTGGCGTATCCCACATTTTCAAAATTCCCTGCCATATTTTTCTGGCGGTACAGATAGTAAGGTTCCATCCCCATGTCTTTGGCGTACCGGGCGGTTAAGTCGATCATCTCCTGGGTTCCCGTGATCTTCAGATCCTTGTACACTTCCTTCATGGTATTCAGCCTGGCGGCCCGCTTGATGGCCAGGGAGTGGACCGTGATGCTGTCCGGATTCAGGGAGCGGATCTGTTCCATGGTATGTCTCACGTCTTCCAGCCCTTCTTCCGGAAGTCCCACGATCAGATCCATGTTAATGTTGTCAAACCCCATGTCCCTTGCCATATGAAAGCACTCCTTTACCATATCCACGGTGTGGCGGCGTCCGATCAGGTCCAGAGTCCTCTGTCGCATGGTCTGGGGATTGATGGAGATCCGGGTGACGCCGTGGTTTTTCAGCACCTTGAGCTTCTCCCTGGTGATGCTGTCCGGCCTTCCCGCCTCCACGGTCAGTTCCCTGACAGAGCTTAAGTCAAAGGTCTCCTCAAGTTTTGTGAGAAGCCGGTCAAGCTCTTCCGGTTCCAAGGAGGTGGGAGTACCGCCGCCGAAATACACGCTGTCCAGAATTTTTCCCTCCATCTGTTTTGCCGTCCGCTCCATCTCCAGGAACAGGGCATCCAGGTACAGATGAGCGCGTTCTTTCCATTTTCCTATGGGATAGGAAGTAAAGGAGCAGTACAGGCAGGTGGTGGGACAGAAGGGGATGCCGATGTACAGGCTGTAGCCTTCCTGGCAGTCCAATGTCTCCAGAAGCCTCATCTCCCGGAGAGTGGTCCTCACTGCCAGGTCGATCTTCTCCTGGCTGGTGAAATATGTCTTCTTCATGTAGGAGGCGGCCTGGTCCGGCGTCATCCCCTCCCGCAGCTTTGTCATGACAATCTTGGTGGGACGGATCCCTGTCAGGGTCCCCCAGGGGAGAAGGCGGCCCGCGCGCAGCACCAGAAGGGTGTAGAGACGCCTCTTGATCTTGCTTTTGGTCTCTGTCCGGTTGTGGTAATCTACCACTATGGGCTCTTCTATATGTTCCAGCTCCTCCTCCAAGTCTTCTCCCCCATCTGCCGGGAACACCGCTGGTTCCTGATACCGGTGGCTGATGATCTTCAGGGAAAACTCTTTCCTGTCTTTGCTGACCATGCCCTCCACGGAGAAATCCGCTTCCGCTCCCGGCTGGTAGGAAAATGGCTGTCCCGGGTAGAAAGCCATGAGAAGCTCCCGTATATCCTGCTCATAAGCTTTATCATTTAATAAAATCTCTATCATAGCTCCCCTATCGCCTGCCCCGGCACACTACATTGTACTGTTTCTCATGGCCAATGGTTGTGGAACTGTCATGTCCCGGGCAGACCTTTGTGTTGTCCGGAAGCACAAACAGTTTTCTCACCACGGAGTCCAGGATCTCCCCGGGATTTCCTGTAGGCAGGTCGGTCCGTCCCACGGATTCCCGAAACAGGGTGTCCCCTGAAAACAGCGTCCCTTCTTCCTCCACATAGAAGCACAGGCATCCCCTGGTATGTCCTGGTGTGTGGAGCACCTTCCACTTAAGCCCTATGAGCTCCAGGGTCTCCCCATCCCGAAGCCACCGGTCCGCTGTCAGACACATGGGATCTCCGAAGGATCCCGTTAAGTTCATATCCGGGTCATCCAAAAGAGCCATCTCCTCCTCCCCTGCCATGATGGGTATGTGAAAGGCCCGCCTCACGTCTTCCGCTGCCAGTATGTGGTCAAAATGTCCGTGAGTCAGCAGAACCGCCTCCGGCTTGATTCCCAGCTCCCGGCATTTGTTAAGAATAAACGGCGCGTTGTCTCCCGGGTCGATGACCACCCCCGGTTTAAGCCCTTCCTCTGTATTCCGGTACGCAATATAACAGTTGGTGCTGACCATGCCCAGCACACATCTTTCGATCCTGAAATCGCTCATATTCTTTTCTCCTTCCTGGCAGCTGCCCCCGCATGTAATCAAGGGGCTGCCGCAAAATAAAACACTTCCGCGGTATATAGCCATAATTCACCGGCAATCCCCTCTTTCCCCGGCAGCCCTTTGGACCCCAGTCAGCTTTGCCGACAGATTTTCCCCCCAGAGTCCGTGTTCATAAAAAGAGAGAAAGCAGGTCAGCCTGCTGTTCTCTCTATATCCAATACGCCTTCTATCTGTCTTAATTTGTCTGTCACTTTGTTCAGCTCTTCTTTTCCCTGAATGTCAAAGGTCATGATGATGGTGGCCTTGCCCTGCTTGCTGGTCCGCACATTCATGGATGTGATATCAATCTGACGCTCCGTAAAGACCTTGGAGATATCCACAAACATCCCGATCCGGTTGTTGGCATAGATCTGAATCTCTGTAGAATACCGCTCCCGGTTCTCCTCCCCTTCCGGCTGCTGCCACTCAGCGTCAATGAGGCGGACTCTCTCCAATTCGGGGAGATTGATGATATTGATGCAGTCTGTGCGGTGGAGGGACACGCCTCTCCCCCTGGTGACAAACCCTACGATCTCATCTCCCGGCACAGGGCTGCAGCACCTGGAAAAACGCACCGCCACGTCGTGGACGCCCTTGACCACAATGCCGCTTTTCTTCTTTCTGGCAATGGGGACTTTGCTGGTCATCTCCTCAATGCCGTCTAAGATGTTGCTGTCCGTCACCTCATTTTTCAGCTTCTTGTCCCTGGCCTCCAGCATCTTGTTGATGACCTGGCCTTCTTTTAAACCTCCATGGCCGATGGAAGCCAGGACGGAATCCCAGTCCTTGAAGGCGTACCGCTTCATGACCTTTTCCATGTACTCCGGCTTGTTCAGATCCGGGTAATTGATCCCCTTGGCCTTACAGTACCGGTCGATCATGTCCTTGCCCCGAAGGATATTGTCCTCCTTTAACTCGGTCTTGAACCACTGGTTGATCTTGTTTTTCGCCTGGGTGCTTCGGACCAGCTTCAGCCAGTCCCGGCTGGGGCCCTTGGAGTTCTGGGAGGTGATCACCTCAATGCGGTCGCCGTTCTGCAGCACATAATCAATGTTTACCAGCTTTCCGTTGACCCTGGCGCCTACCATCTTGTTTCCCACGGCGCTGTGGATAGCGTAGGCGAAATCAATGGGCGTGGAGCCGCTGGGAAGAGCCTTCACATCCCCGGTGGGGGTAAAGCAGTACACACTGTCGGAAAATAAGTCCAGATCGCTTTTGATCAGGCTCAGAAATTCCCTGTTGTCCGACATGTCCCGCTGCCACTCCAGTATCTGGCGGAGCCAGGAAAGCTTCGCCTCCTCGTCCCCTGCCGCCACTGTCCCGCTGCCGCTCTCCTTGTACTTCCAATGGGCCGCGATGCCGTACTCCGCGGTGCGGTGCATCTCGTAGGTGCGGATCTGGATCTCAAAGGGCTGTCCGTTGCTGCCTATGAGGGTGGTGTGCAGGGACTGGTACATATTGGGCTTGGGCATGGCGATATAATCCTTAAACCTGCCGGGAATGGGCTTATACAGCTCATGGATCACTCCCAGGGCCCCGTAGCAGTCCTTGACCGAATCCACGATGATCCTGACCGCGAACATGTCGTAGATCTGTTCCAGGGTCTTATCCTGCTTTACCATCTTTTTATAGATGCTGAAGAAATGCTTGACCCGTCCGTCAACAGTGGCCTTGATGCCGCTGTCCCTCATGTGTCTCTTCACTTCTTCTACAATACCTTCCACAAAAGCCTTTCTGGCCTCTTTACTCAGGGAGATCTTTTCCTCTAAGTCGCTGTAGACCTCTGGCTTTAAATATTTTAAAGACAGATCATCAAGCTCTACCTTAATCTTCGAGATGCCGAGGCGGTGGGCGATGGGCGCGTAGATGTCCATGGTTTCCCTGGCCTTCTCCCTCTGTTTCTCAGGCCTCATAAACTGCAGGGTCCTCATGTTGTGGAGACGGTCCGCCAGTTTGATCAGGATCACCCGGATATCCTTTGCCATGGCCAGAAACATCTTTCTCAAGTTTTCCGCCTGGATCTCCACCTTGTCCATGGACCAGGACAACTGGGTCAGCTTGGTGACTCCATCCACCAAAAGAGCAACCTCTGGTCCGAATTCTTTTGTGATCTCGTCAAGGGTCATCACCGTGTCCTCCACCACATCGTGGAGGATTCCGGCCATGATGCTCTCCTTATCCAGTTCCAGGTCCGCCAAAATGATGGCAACACAAAGAGGGTGAATGATATATGGTTCACCCGATTTTCGCTTCTGGTCCTTGTGGGCATCTCTGGCTATGACATACGCTTTCTCCACCATGGAAATATCGTCGGATGGATGGTACCTGCGGATGCCGCGGATCAGATCTTCATATAAAACTTCCGGACTGGTAAAAGAAGCGGGAGCTTCCAATTCCCCCTGCAGTCTCTCGTCAGAATGATCTTGTGCCATGAATTCACCTTCTTAAGTGCGTAATTATTAGACCATTATAAGTTTTCTTATTGAAAAATGCAAGACTTTTTCATCGCGGCCATGTTGTGCTATACTGTTTAAGGGTAAAAAAGTGATTTTGGAACCCGCAAAACTATAAATAAGGAGCCCATTCCCATGCATTTTCTTAATCGCAATAATCCCTGCTGGTGCGGCAGCGGATTAAAGTATAAAAAATGTCACTATGATTTTGACCAGAAGATCGCTCAGTACCGCCGTCAGGGCCATATGGTCCCATCCCGGGACATGATCAAGACCCCCTCCCAGATCCAGGCCATCCGGGAAAGCGCGAAAATCAATATCGCTGTCCTGGATTATGTGGCCGAGAGGATCGGAGCCGGAGTCACCACGGCGCAGATCGATCAGTGGGTCTATGAACAGACTGCCAGATATCATGCCATCCCCGCCCCCCTGAACTTTGAGGGATTTCCCAAAAGCGTGTGCACCTCCATCGACGATGTGGTATGCCACGGCATCCCCTCCCCCGATGTGGTGCTCAAGGACGGCGATATCATCAATATCGATTGTTCTACTAATTTAAACGGATATTTTTCCGACTCTTCCCGCATGTTCTGTATTGGAAACGTGTCTCCGGAGAAGAAAAAGCTGGTGGAAGTAACAAAGGAATGCATGGAACTGGGCCTTGAGCAGGTAAAACCCTGGGGCTTTTTGGGAGACATGTCCCAGGCGGTCAACGACCACGCCAGGGCCCACGGATACCGGGTTGTCCGGGATATCGGCGGACACGGCGTGGGCCTGCAATTTCATGAGGAGCCATGGGTCAGCTATGTGGCCCCAAAAGGCACCGAGATGCTCATGGTCCCTGGCATGATGTTCACCATTGAGCCTATGATCAACATGGGCACCGAGGAGGTCTATGTGGATGAGGAGGACGACTGGACCGTACATACGGAGGATGGAAAGCCCTCCGCCCAGTGGGAGATCCAGGTCCTGGTGACAGAAGATGGCCATGAGGTGATCTCCTACTGATTCAGCACCTTTTTCTTCCACCCTCCCAGCTTGTAAAAGAATGCCGTAAGCACAGCCCCCAGCACCCAGGAGATAAGCAGTGAGATCCAGATAGATTCATACCTCCCCTGAGGCAGCTGGGGTGTTCTCGTGAACCAGGCAATGCCGTAAGCTAAGGGAACCCGAATGACCACAGTGGTGACCATGGAGATCCACATGGGGGTCACCGTATCCCCTGCTCCTCTCATGACCCCGGAAAGGCTCTGGGTCACCGCCATGGCGATGTACCCTGCCGCCAAAATAGACATCATGTTGGCGCTGAGGATCACCAGCTCGGTTGTGTCGGTGAATATGGCCATGAGATGCCGACCAAACAGGAGGATCAGCGCCGTGATGACAGCCGAGGTTCCCGCCGCGATCAAGGTCCCCTGCTTCGCCCCCTGTTTTACCCGGTCAGGCTGCCTGGCCCCCACATTCTGACCCGCGTAGGTGGTCATAGCTGTTCCGAAGGAGAAGTTTGGCATCATGGCAAACCCGTCCACCCTCATAATGATCACGTTGGCGGCAATGACCATCTCCCCGAAACTGTTGGTCAGAGACTGGACCACCACCATGGCCAGGGAAAAGATGGCCTGAGTGGCTCCGGAGGGAAGGCCGAGCCTGAGAACTGTCAGCATGTTTTCCCTGTGAGGCTTTATATACTTCAGTTTCAGGTCAAAGAGGTCCGTCATCTTCCTCAGCTTCAGCATACAGAGGATCGCTGAGATCATCTGGGCGATGACCGTGGCCAGGGCCACCCCTGCCACCCCCATACCCAGGCCTGCCACAAACCACACATCCAGGATAATGTTGATCACCGTGGCAATCAGAAGATACACCAGAGCGGACAGGGAATCTCCCAGCCCTCTTAAGATCCCGCACAGAATATTATAGTAGGCCAGCCCGCTGATCCCCATAAGCAGGATAAACAGGTAGGAGGCGCACCAGTCCAGGATGGTATCCGGGGTGTTCAGCATATGGAGCACCGGGCGGATGATCATGGAGCAGAATACCATTAAAAACAGGGAGGCGGCGGCTGTCAATGTGATGGAACTGCCTATGGTCCGGGACAGGTTTTCCCGGTCCTTGGATCCAAAATACTGGGACACCATAATGCTGGCCCCCATGGATATGCCCACAAACAGCACCAGCAGCAGATTTAACATGGGACTGGCGCTTCCCACCGCCGCCAAAGCATTATCCCCCACATACTTTCCCACCACGATACTGTCCACGGTGTTGTACAGCTGCTGGGCAATATTGCCGATGAGCATGGGGATAGTAAAGGCCACGATCTTCTCCCACGGCTTTCCCACGGTCATATCTACCTGGGCGAATAACTGTCTGAATCTTGATAGCATGTGATCTCCTCCTTCTGTAATAGATTCCTATATGTAATCGAGTAGGGGAGCACTTCCCCCCTACTCGCCGTGCCGGGGCGGGGCCGTACTAACGGCCACATTTCCTTTCCGCCCCGTGTACAATCAAGTAGGGGAGCACTTCCCCCTACTCGCCGTGCCGGGGCGGGGCCGTGCTAACGGCCACATTTCCTTTCCGCCCCGTGTACAATCAAGTAGGGGAGCACTTCCCCCTACTCGCCGTGCCGGGGCGGGGCCGTGCTAACGGCCACATTTCCTTTCCGCCCCGTGTACAATCGAGCAGGGGAGCACTTCCCCCTACTCGCCGTGCTGGGGCGGGGCCGCTTTAGCGGCCATATTCCTCTCCGCCCCATGTACATAAAAAGGAGACCCCTCAAAGAGGTATCTCCCAAAACCGCCAGCCTTCCGGGCCGTCAACAGTACATATGCTTAATTGTATGGTAACTTACAGTTAAGGAAATGTCAACTGGTTTTTAGTCGGACCTACCCTCCCTCACCTGATCCCCAGTTCTTCCATCACCTGCCTCATCTTCTCCTCCGCCCCCATTCTGCTGTCAAAGGACAGCGCGATCCGCTCCACCTGGCCATCCTTTACAGGGATCATCATAATGTCCTCCTGATTTTCCACAACCCCTGCCACAATATAACGCTCCTTCCCCACTTTCACGCATTCCCCAGTCACCTCCGGGCTTCCGAAAAGGTGCCCCGCCAGGCCCTGACTGAGGACGCAGTAGTCAATATCCGCGTTGAGTCCATAACGGCCATCTAAAATCTTTGAAGGCATCACCAGTTCCATGTCCCCATACACCCCGATCAGCTCCGTTCTCTGCTGCCGGCCGGTACTCACCGAGGTCACGGTCTGCCACTCCTGTGTACGCCAGCCGGCCATACCTGTGATCCCCAGAGCTTCACCGGTTTCTCTCTGCTGCCACTGTTGAAGCATCTCCGCCTCCACCCCCTGACCCCGGCAGTCCGTCTCCACACGGCAGGGGGCAGAGAGCACATAATGCCAGAGCATCATGCCGGCTAAAACAAAAGCCGCTGCCGCAACGCACAGATCCACCGCCTGCCGGATCACCTTTTTTCCTCTCCGGCCCATCTCCTCACCCCCTCCTTTTGCTCATTACCGCTGCCACTGTGCCCCTGGTCTCACACGGCTTCCCTCACCGATGGCTTTGTTTTCCCCTACGATCACCTGATCGGTTTCAAACAAGGCTCCGTCCACGGCCACCTCCTCATTTCCCTGAAGCAGCACCTCCACATTGACCCTCTGGGCCCGGAACTCTTCTCCCAGGATGGTGTTTACCGGTCTGGCCACCAGACAGTACCAGCCTTTCATGTCTTTCCGCAGGCCTGACAGAGGGATCACCTTGCTGAATACATCTGATTGTCTGGTGGAGGTGTAGCGGGTCACGGTTCCAAGGCTCAGACTTTCATCTGCCAGATCCGCCTGGAAGATCCCCTCCTGGTCTCCTAAAAGGTTCATGCGGCTTATAACCGCTTCCGCCTGGCGGGCTGTTCCCGGAACCGCGATCTGTACGGTGTCTCCCACAGCCAGCTTCTGTTCTTCTTTCTGAAAAGTCCCTTCAAACCAGGCGCCTCCCCCGGTCAGTGACAACAGCTCCTGCCCTGTGGAAAGCTTTCCCTCCATGACTTCCATGTCCACTACGGTCCCGTCCGCGGACGCTTTCACCTGGCCCTGGGCCGCTTCCAGTTCCTCTAAGGCCGCCAGCTGCCTCTCCAGTTCCTTTTTATCCAGTTCCAGGCTTCTCACGGTCAGCTGGGATATCTTTCTTGAGCGCTCTCTCGACATCTGGTCAGCGCTGTCTGACTTCCTGGCAGCCTCTACCTGCCACTGGGCTCTCTCCACTGCCTTTTTAAGCTCCTCCAGGCTCTTCCCGGCCTCCTTCATCCTGTTTTCCTCCTGCCGGACGGCCTCCTCATAATTCTCCTTCCTGGCCTCCTGGACAGTGGTCTGACCTTTGAGGAGCCTGGCCTCCTGGTAATCAAGCAGATCAATCTGGTACCTGGCAGTGTCCACCTGCTCCTCCCATGAGGCGGTCATGGCGTTTAAATCCTCCCTGGCCCGGCTGATCCGCTTCTCCAGCCTTTCCCTTTCTTCCTCGTCTTCCCCGGAATCAGAAAGCCTCTCCAGCTCATCCTCAAGATCCTCGATGACCCTCCGCTGGCCTCTCAAAGCGTCGTCCCTGGAAGCCTTTACGCTCTCCAAAGCCTGCCTGGCGGCTTCCTGCTCCCGCTCCTGCTGCTGCCACAGTTCTTCCTCCGCCATCTCAAGTCCCTGTTCATAGTCGGTTTTCAGACGCTCCAGCTCTGCCTGATGGTCTGCCTGGGTCTCCTCAAACTCCGCCTGCCCCTCCATAAGCTCCCTCTGGGCCAGGGACAGCTCCCACAGGGCGGTCTCCTCCTGGGTCAGTCCCTGGCCGCTCTCCTGGGACACCTGTTCCTTTTCGATATTAATTCTGATCTTCTCCAGACCCGCCTGGAGCTCTTCTTTTTTCTCCAGGATCGATTCCATATCATACCAAAAAAGCGTGTCCCCCTCTTTTACCTCACTGCCTGGTATCACCGCGGTCTGTTTGACCCGAAGCTGGGGATAAACAGAGCAGAACTGTTTTTCCTTTACCGTCACGGTCCCGGTTCCCTCCACCCTGGTCTCCACCCCTTTTCGTTTAGCCACAGAGGTCCTCACCTTGGGCACTGTCACACTGTCATAGACTCGGGATATCACGGTGCATCCAAGCATAAAGAAAAAAAATGCCGCCAAAAGCCGCCGTCTTGTCATGTTATCACCTCATTTACTGTAAAAAACCAGCGCCCCCTAAGCCGCGCGAAAGCAGGGGTTACTGCTTCACTCCTGACGCCGCCACTCCCTGTTCCAGTTCCTCCTGGCAGTTCACATACACCAGCGCCGGCAGAAGGCAGGTCACCAGGGCTGCCGCGAAGGCGACGGAGGCCTTATCCCTCGCGATGTCCGGCAGATACAGGGCAATGGGCCAGAGATTTTTGTCCTTCAGATAGGTGAGAGGCTGTTCCAGGGCATTCCAGCTGTCCACAAAGCTAAACATCAAGGCCGTGGCAATACCCGGATACCCCAGGGGCAGTCCCACATGGACAAAGGTGTACCACTGCCCCGCCCCGTCTAAATACGCCGCCTCCACCAGCGGGTCGGGGATGGCCTCAAAGGATCTTGTCATAATAAACACCGGCAGGGTGGACCAGATTCCCGGCAGGATCAGAGACAGATGGGTATTTAAGATTCCAAGCCGGTCCAGCACCAGGTAATTGGACACCTGGGTCACCTGAAAAGGCAGAACCATCAGAAGCACATAGATCCCAAACAGCTGTTTTTTAGCGGGAAAACGGAACTTGGCAAAGGCCCACGCCGCCGGGGCGGCCACAAGGAACTGCCCCGCCGCCATGGGAATCACCTGGATACAGGAATTCCAGAACATAACAAAAAATCCAGGAGAACCAATCAATAATTCCTTCATGGCTTCCCAGGAAGGGTAGGAAGGAATCAGCGCCGCCCGCACCGTATCTCTTCCCAGCCCTAATGGAGACAGGTACCGCCAATACAATTCATCCTCCGGCATCCACGCCCCGGCTGTCATCAGGATCAGGGGCAGCCAAACCAAAAGGCACGCGCCAAAAAGAACCGCCCCTGTCAGTCTCCGCTTTTTTCTCAATTCGCCTTCCTCCTTGTATGATAGGGATCAGCCCCGCCGCCCCGTCACCTGCCAGACCGCCCTGGGATCAGCTTCGCCGCCAGAACCGGCATTAAAAACACCGCTGTCATCATCACCGCGGCTGCTGTCATTTTCTGTACATCCAGATTTAAAAACCAGTGGGCAAACAGATGGGGAATTAAATAAATGGACGAGTCCGGGTAAGCCCCTGCCAGAAGGTACGCTTCCCGGTACACCCGAAAAGAATTTACCAGGGACAGGATCCCCACCAGCCCAAAGGTTCCTTTTAACTGGGGAAATGTAATGTACCGCAATTCCTGGAAAGTCCCCGCGCCGTCGATCCTAGCGGCCTCGTACATCTCCCCCGGAATCCCAGAAAGCCCGGCCAGCCACAGAATCATGTCATACCCGGTATGTTTCCACAGATAGGTGACCACAAGCACGGGAAAGGCATGGCGGGAAAATGCCCAGTCTGTGTCCCACACTCTGCCTGTAACCCCGGATAGCATCTGGTTCAAAACGCCTTCCGGGCACAGGAAGATCTTCCAGATCAGCACCATGCTGGCCCCGGGGATTGCCATGGGAAGCACCATGGTGGTTCTCATAAGCCTGATATTTCCCCTGTCCCCCTCCTTATGGGAAACCATCTTTTCGAAAGCCTCTGCCCGCCAGCCCAGAAAAATGGCCAGCGCCAGTGACAGGGTCAGCAGCAGTGGAAGACAGACCGCCAAAAAACGGGCCGTGTTCATTGCCGCCAGGCGGAAGGCCAAATTGCCCAGCACTGCCTGGTAATTATTCACGCCCACAAATCGGGTTCCCATGGCGTCCTGAAAAGAGCGCCTGAACGCGTCCAGAAAAGGAAATCCCATGAAGACCCCGACCCCTGCCAGGCTGGGGGCCAGAAAGAGCCAGGGAGCTGCCGCCCGCCTGAATCGCGCCAGTTTGTTCTGCCTCTGACTCATACCCCGTCCTTTCCGCCTTTCACCGCTGTTCTCTGACCGCTTCACTCCGCCAAATAGATGGACAGCTTCCGCAGAATGTCGTCTGCCGCCTGCTCCACGGTCTTTTTGCCGTCAAAATAATCCATGGATCCCTCCACGATCATCCCCATAACCGTCTCATCCACCACCGCGGGGACCGTGAGGGTCTCCAGCATGGCCGCGGCTTCCTCCCTGACTTCCAGGGATGGCCAGTTCGCGCTGAGATGGTATCCATCTTTATAGCCCACGCTTTCTGAGAAATTATCTCTGCTGTCCGACTGGGTCAGGAACTGAAGCGCCTTTTTGTTCACCGGGAAACCGTCGTAGAGATCTTCCTTCTGCACCTCATAGGAAAGCAGGCAGCGGATAAATTCCCTGGCCATGTCCTGATTTGGCGAAGACTGGTTGACCCCCGCCATGGCGGAGGGAAGGTAAAGATTTCCCACAGGAACCATCACGGAACCGGGATTGATCTCCCTGATCTTTGCCGGGAAGGCCAGACGGCTGTAACCAGTCAGTTTCTCGGTACCGACGTCACATGTGCCTCTGTCAAAATCCACCACATCCCTGGCCATTCCGTCTCCCACCACATGATTGCTCACATTGTTTATTTCCATTTCTGTCTCCGTAAAAAATGTCTGGCAGCCGCTGGCGTCTCCTAAAGCCTTTACTGACTCCAGGTAGTGGATCAGAACAGACCTGTCTTTCACTTTCATCTCCTGCCCAAACAGCTCCTCATAACAGATCCTTGAGATCTTCCGCAGCATATTTTCATAATTGTCAATGCTCATAAGAGGTTTCTCACCCTCATATTTTGTCATGGAATCCAGGTCTCCAAGGACCTCCACTGCCTCCGGTTTTCCTTCCGCCAGAGGGAAGGCCACCTTCGCGGGAACCTGATATACAGCCCCATCCTCTGTCCGGAATCCTTCCAAAAGATTGTTAAGCATGTCTCCCGAGTCTTCCATCTCCTTCACCAGGCCGCTGAGATCCACAAGAACCCCTTTTTCTATATAGGCATCCACAGGAAGTCCGTCCAGGATCAGCACATCCGCGCCTTTTCCGCTGAGAAGCTCTGTGTTCAGTCCCTGGATCATCTCCTCTGTCACGGTGCCGCCGCTTTCCACCGCTGTCCTCATCTCCACCCTCACATCCGGGTATTGGCTCTGGAACTGGGATATGGCCTGCCTTACGGTGGAATTGTCCTCCAGGCTGTAGACCGTCAGGGCTGTGGGCGGCACTGCCGCCATGTCCGGGTCATATTCATAACGGAACAGATAGATGCTTCCTCCCGCCTCGCCCGTGAAGGCGCCATAAAAGTCCTCCTGATCTCCGTTTAAAAACTCACAAAGATGGATGCTGCGCATGGACAGATGGTTTAGACTCCCGTCTATAAGAACCTCCCACAAAGTCCCGCCTTCGGCGATGTGGGACAGCCCGGTTTCATTGACAGCGTAGATTCCTCCTCCACTGTCACTAAACAGCCAGGTGCTCTCTCTTTTGTCGTCGATCTCGCTGTAGTCTATTGTCTCGGTCACGGCCCCGGTTTTCAGGCTGTACCGCACAATGTTGCCCTGATTGACGGTGACGAATTCATCTCCCTCCACAAAGCCTCTGCAGTCACTGGTGGTGCCGGAAAAATCCTTTGCCAAGGTCAGGGCCCTGGTGCCGGAAGCGGTATACAGATGGACTTCCCAGTAATCATAGACCAGGATATCTCCATTTTCCAGGACCTCTATCTTAGGAGGAATCAGCCCGTAATCCTGTCCCTCCGCCGGCTTAAACGCTTCTTCCAGGATCTCTGTGCCGGAACCGTCCTGGTCCACCCGCAGAAGGTGGTAAATGTAATCCTCATCGGTTCCCCCCAGGTAGTAATTTCCGTCCTTCCCATAAAAGACGCCCATAAGGTCCAGCCCCTTCTCCTTCATCACTTCATTGCCCTTCCAGCCGCTGTCTGGCTGCCACTGTCCCTCCAGGTACTGGTACCGGAAAGTGTCGGTGTTCTTTCCTTCAGAATCTCTCTGGGCGGTATAAAGCTCCAGAATCCCTCCCTCGCCTCTAAGGAACCGGATCAGGGACTGGCTTTGAACCTCCTGGGGAAGCTCCACCTCTGTCTCCCTGTAACGTCCCGCGGCCCCTGTCCTCTGGGAATCCCCGCCAGACTCCTCCGGGGGCAATGCCGGGATATCGGTTTGGGCGGTTGTTCCCTCTGTCCCGGATAATTCCCCGCCTGCCGTGCCCGAAGATTTGCCGCAGCCCGCGAGAAGCCCCGCGGCCAGGGCTGTAATCAAAAACTTCGCCATATGTTTTTTGTATGATTTCATTGTCAGCCTCCTCTCTTTATAAGTCTATCATAGCAGGGAAATCTCTAAAAAAACTGGAAATGAATTTTTTAAGATTTTTTAGAGATTTCTATGCTATACTGTCCTTATCAACCAAAATGGAGTTCTCAATATGAAGATTTTAATTATAGAAGACGACAAAGATCTGTGCCGTCTCATCTGCCGTTCTCTTATTCTGGCCGGCTATGACGCGGACAGCTGCCACACCGGGACAGACGGTCTTTTTTATGCCACACACCAGGCCTATGACGCTATCATCCTGGACCGTATGCTGCCGGAATTAAATGGTTTTTCGGTCCTGGAGGCTATCCGCCGCCAGGGCATTGCCACACCTGTTATTCTGGCCACTGCCCTGGACGGCCTTCATGACCGCATAGACGGGCTGGACGCGGGGGCTGACGACTATCTTGTAAAGCCCTTTGCCGTGGAGGAGCTGATGGCCCGCATCCGGGCTGTCACCAGAAGGCCCGCCAACCTCCAGATCACCGGAGCCCTGACTGCTTTCGGCCTGGAACTAAACCCGGACAGCCGGAGGGTTGACTGCAACGGGACCTGCCTCACTCTGTCTAAAAAAGAAGCCGCTCTTCTGGGGTATTTTATGAAAAATCCAGGGCAGACCCTTCCCCGGGCCATGATCCTGTCCTATGTGTGGGGTTCTGCCTGGGAGGGGGAGGACGGCAATTTAGACAATTACGTCTATTTCCTGAGAAGGCGGCTGAAAGCCTTAAACGCCTCTGCGAAGCTGGTTACCGTGCACGGAGTGGGATACCGTCTGGAAGGGATGTAGATTCCGCGTTACCGCGAACCGTAACGACTTTGGGGAAAAGAAAGGACTTTATCCATGAAAACACCGCGCGCCCGCCTGACCTGGCTGTATACCATAACCACCGGGGCTATCCTTTTGCTGGTCATAACCGCCTTTCTCCCGTACACTGTCCGGGACAGGAAAAAATCTCAGCTGGAGCAGTTCCAGGTCATCTGGAACTCCCTTAGCTCCCGGTTCATGGCCTCAGGCGCTCTCACCCACCAATATCTGGCCCAGACAGAGGCAGACCACCAGCTGGTGATCCACATAATGGAAAACGGCGTCCCCTTTTTGTACCGCGGTTCCTGGAAGCCGGACACGGACCGCCAGACTCTCATCCAAAGGGCCAGGGATGAAGCTGACAGCCAGGGGGTCTTTATGGACCGGGCACCTGTGTCCTCCTCCATCCTCTTCTCCTCCTTAATGACCATTGAGGGGGATCAAAACGACCGCTACTATGCCATGGTGCTGGCGGTGTCCACCAAAAACGGGTCCAAGAGCCTGTGCGCCCTGTCTCTCATTCCCCCTGTGGCCCAGTCCCTGGGAGAAACCATTGCCTTCTTCTGCTTCCTGGCTGTGTTTGGCATGGCCGGACTGTGGCTGGTCAGCTGGCGGTTTGTGGGCTGGTCCTTAAAACCAGTGGAAGAAAGCCAGCAAAAGCAGGCCCGCTTCATCGCCGCGGCCTCCCATGAGCTCCGTTCTCCCTTAAGCGTGTTAAAGTCCGCCATCTCCGCCCTTTCCTCTGACCCTGACGAAAAAGACACACTGCTGCCTCTCATAGACAGCGAGTGTGTCCGTATGTCCCGTCTCGTCGACGATATGCTGTTTCTTGCCTCCGCGGATGCCAAAAGCTGGAGTCTTCACATGGAAAAGGTGGACATGGATACCCTGCTTATTGACCTGTACGAATCTTTTCTCCCTGTTTGCCGGGAACATGAGATCACCCTCCGCCTTGAGCTTCCCCAACTGGCTCTTCCTTCGGTTGCCGGAGATCCCCAGAGGATCCGTCAGCTTTTGCTGATTCTCCTGGACAATGCCAGGACCTACACCCCGCAAAATCGTTCCATCTATATCAGCGCCCAGACCAATGTGTCAAAAAAGCTGCTGACAGTCCAGGTCGCCGACGAAGGCCAGGGAATTCCGGATAATATAAAGCCTTATATTTTTGACCGTTTCTACCAGGCTGACCGTTCCCGCACAGATAAACAGCACTTCGGCCTTGGCCTCAGCATTGCCAGAGAACTGGCACAGCTCCATGAGGGAACGATCCGGGTATTGGACCGAGAGGGCGGGGGAACCTGCTTTATCGTCAGCTTCCCTGTCAGCGGCTGATCCGCCTTAAGGCCGCCGCGCCTCTTTCAGACGCTCCCCGCAGACCCGGATCACCTTCCTCATGGCCTCCTGTCCCGGAGCGCCTGTGGTAACCCGCTTTTCCACGCAGGTCTTCATGCTGATGGCCTCGTAGATATCCTTTTCAAACACCGGACTGACCGACTGAAATTCTTCCAGGCTCATGTCGTCGAGAGCCATATCCCGCTCAATACAGTACAGCACCAGGTGGCCCACGATGCCGTGAGCATCCCGGAAGGGAACTCCGCGATTTACCAGATAGTCCGCCGCGTCGGTGGCATTGGTAAAACCTTTTTTGGCGCTGTCTGCCATAACCTCCCTGTTGAAGCTTATGGTGGAAAGCATCCCCGCGAACAGGGAGAGGCAGCCTTTTACCGTGTCAATGGCGTCAAAGGTCAGCTCCTTGTCCTCCTGCATGTCCTTGTCATAGGCCAGGGGGATTCCCTTCATGGTGGTCAGGATGGACACCAGGGCCCCATAAACCCTGCCGGTCTTTCCCCTCACCAGCTCCGCGATATCCGGATTCTTCTTCTGGGGCATAATACTGCTGCCGGTGCTGTAGGCGTCGTCCAGCTCCACAAACCTGTACTCATTGCTGTTCCAGATGATGATCTCCTCGGCAAAGCGGCTCAAATGCATGGCAATGGTGGACAGCCCGCCCAGGAGCTCAATGATATAATCCCTGTCAGACACAGAATCCATGCTGTTTAAAGTGGGGCCATAGAATCCCAGAAGCTCTGCCGTGTACTCTCTGTCCAGCGGATAGGTGGTGCCTGCCAGAGCGCCGGAGCCCAGAGGACAGTAGTTCATCCTCTCCCAGGTATCCTTCAATCTTAAGTAATCTCTGTAGAACATCTCAAAATAGGCTCCCATGTGGTGGGCCAGGGTTACCGGCTGGGCCTTCTGCAGGTGAGTGAATCCAGGCATATAAGTGTCCAGATTTTCCTCCATGATCTTTAAGATCTCCTCCAAAAGCGTCTTTATGAGCTCCTGGGTCTCGTCGATCTCGTCCCGGCAGTACAGCTTCATGTCCAGGGCCACCTGGTCATTGCGGCTCCTGCCTGTGTGAAGTCTTTTGCCAGCTTCTCCGATCCGTCCGATCAAAGTGGCCTCCACAAAAGAGTGAATATCCTCATGTTCTTCCGTAAACACAAGGGTCCCATTTTCCAGGTCCTTAAGGATTCCCTCCAGGCCCTGGAGAATCGCGTTCTTATCCTCCTCTGTCACAATGCCCTGCTTTGCCAGCATGGTCACATGGGCCATGCTCCCCTTTATGTCCTGGCGGTAAAATTTCTGGTCAAAGGACAGGGATTCATTAAAATTGTGCACCAGTTGATTTTCTTCTTTTGTAAACCGTCCGCCCCAAAGCTTCATGCCTTCGCTCTCCTTTTCTCTGATATTTTCCGGCGAATATCTTCCTCTGTATCCTTGTCCCCTTCCTGTCTCTTCTTCCAGTAACGGAACCCGGCGATCCCGGCCAGACACAGAACGCTGACCAGGCTGACGCCCACGCCCATCCTCAGACCTTCCGGCTCATAGGACATGGTGATCTCATGGGTGCCCTCAGGGATATCCACACTTAAGAACGTGTCAAATATCTTTTTTGTCTCCTGCTTTTTGCCATCCACTTCCACAGTCCAGCCCTTATCATAGGGCACGCTGGTAAACAAAACTCCATCCTGTACAGCGTGAACCTCTCCTTCCAGGCAGGTGTCCTTCCACTTGGTGATGGTAAAGGGGTTCCGGGCCAGGATCTCGTAGGCAGACCAAAGTCCTTCATTGGAAAATCGGTAGGCCCGGGCATTGAGGCTCTCGCTGTCCTCCTCGTTGGTGATCTCGATCTCCACCCCGCCGGCGCATTGTCCAAGTTCCAGGAGAAAGCCTCTGTTCACATTGCTGAAGGTCCGGGTCTCTTCCCCGATCTTCACCTTCACCTCTTTTACCTTTTTGTTGGCCACATACACATAGTAATCCCCATCCATCTCCGGCATGAGGCGGAAGGTTGAGCCGTAATTTTCCCCGTCACAGCTCAGCAGCACCCGCTCTGCCCCGATGACATCGCACAGATTGTTCTGAACCTCCGCCGGATTGCCCAGATCCCGCTGCCAGTCCATCTCCAGGTCCGGAGACACCAAAAATCCCACGGGCAAGGTGGCCAGACGGCGGTACAGCCAGGTATCCCCGCTCTGGTCGATTAGTTCCAGGAGCTCATTGTCCTGCTCAGAGGAATAGAGTCCATACCTTACAGAGAACAGAGAGTCCACAAAGGGAGTACTCCCCGTGATGCTGTAGGCATTGGTGTTGCCCTCGCAGCCGATTTCTTTAAAGAAATCCGTCAAAGCCCCGTTAGCTGTGGAAGAAAACAGGGATACCGATGGAAAATTCATCCACGCCCCGTCATTTTTCGTCTTCCTGGTCACCTTTTCCACCCGGAAAAAGGTTCCGCTTGGGATCAGGGACTGGGTCAGCTTCCTGACATCATCGTTATCCTTGGTATAGCTGGTCCGGCTGGTGGTGGTCACGCTGGTTATGGTGGTGTTGGCCGCGGCCTCCATGGCCACCGCCGCCATGACAAGAGTCAGCAGAACCCCCTGTTTCACCTTCTGCTTTTTGTACAGATACAGAAGCCCGGCGTACAGTGACAGAAACAATATGGCCACATAATACACATAGAACTCAAAATGCTTCTGCTCCACCAGCTTTTCTGCCAGGATCACAAACCCCACCGCGCCCCAGAACGCCTTGACAACCCGCTTCCACGGCGTAGAGGCCAGGTGCGTGTAGGCCCTGTAGCAGATCACCAGCATCAAAAAAATATAGATGAAAGACTGCCTGCAGGGAAGGCTGTTGGGAAAATGGAACCCATGCCAGATAAAATTCAGGGCATTCACGGAAAAGCTGGCAAAAAACATAAGAAGCAGCCCGCAGTACACCGCCTTCTCCTTAAGTCTTATTTTGTCACAGGCCAGATACAGCGTAAACAGCATGAGCACGGCCACGCCGCAGTAGATATTGGGCCAGTGGTCCAGCCCGATCTCTGTCTCCACATTTCCAATGTGTCTGGCAAACATGTCAAAGATGGAAAAATAGGAGGTAATGGTCTTGGGAAATGAGGACTCCATGGATACTGTCATCCTAAGCGCGTACACTTCCGGGATCAGCACAGCCGCGGCCGCGCCTCCTGCCAGCAGAGAATACCCGGAAAACTGGATTCCATGGGCCACATAGTCCCTGGCGGTCTTGTGCTGCCCGGATCCCAGAATCAAAAGGGCAGCAAAATAGATCACCATGAAAATACAAATCATGATAGAAATGTAATAGTTGGACAGGATACAAAGCCCCAGGCAAATACCGTACATAAGCCCATCCTTTTTCTCCACCAGCCGCTCCAGTCCAAGCATGACCAGGGGGAACAAAAGAATACAGTCCAGCCACATAATGTTCCAGCTGTAGGCGGCCATATAGCCGGACAGGGCATAAAAGATCCCGAAAAATCCAACGCCAAAATCATTTCTCTCACAGTGCTTTTTCAGATAATAGGCAAAGGTCAGCCCCGAAAGACCGATCTTCAGCACAATCCCGTAGGTCATAAACTCAATGACCAGCTTCTGGGGACACAAAAGCAGAAGCCAGTTTAAGGGACTTGCCAGGTAATAGGCGTACAGAGCGGTGAAATTCACCCCCATGCCTATGTTCCAGCTGTACAAAAGGCTTCCGCCCTGGCTCAGTTTGTGCTGAAATTCCGAGAAAAAGGGGGCATACTGGTGGTACATATCGGTTCTTAAGAAGCTTTCTTCCCCAAAGGGAAAAATTCCCCGCTGCCAGAAAATGACCACCATCACCGCCACGGGAACGCAAAAAGCAGCCCACAGCCCATCCGAAGGTTTAAACAAACCATTTAGGACAGCTGCCGGCCCGTTAAGCCATCTCCCTCTCTTTCGCCTTTTCCTGCTCCTTCTTCCCCGGCTCTCTCCGGGGCTCAAACCGCGTTTTCCCCTGGTTTTGGATAGGGTGTCCTCTTCTGACCCTTCCTCCCCCTCCAATTCCCCGGCTCCCTGGCGTTCTTCCGGCCACTCGTCCGCCTCCTCCGGCCCGGTGAACCAATCGGTTACCCTGACAGACCCCGAGAAACTATCTGTTCCTGTCTGCTGACCATCCTCTGGCGGTTCCTGGTTGTGACCTGCCAGTCCGGGCCTGGCATAGAAGCCCTCATCAGAGTTCTTCTCCTCAATGGCTCCACGGTCCAGTCCAAACCGCCCGCCCGTCTTCTCCTTTTCCATGGCTGACTTCCAGCGGGCTGTCTCAGCTTCCCTCTGCCCCTCTCTGTCAGATGGCCCGGCTTCCACCTCGCTCTCCCCGGAACCGGCCCAGGCCTCCGCCGCATTTTTTCTGGCCGCCGCTGCCCAGATTTCCGTTAGTCTTCCTCCGGCTCCTGGCCTGGCTTCCGTTTCACTCTCTCTGGAATCTGGCCCGGCTTCCGGCTCACCCTCTCCGGAACCGGCCCAGGCTTCCGCTTCACTCTTTCTGGCCGCTGCCCAGATTTCCGTTAGTCTTCCTCCGGCTCCTGGCCTGGCTTCCGCTTGAGTCTCCCCGGAACCTGTCCAGGCCTCCGCGTCACCCTCTCCGGAACCTGGCCTGACTTCCGCGTCACTCTCCCTGGAACCGGCCCGGGTCCCGTTTTCCCGCTCTCTGGCCGCTGCCCAGATTTCCGTTAACCTGCCCCTGGCCGCTGCCCTGGCTTCCTCTTCCTTCTCTCTGGCGGCTTTCGCTTCGCTCTCTCTGGCGGCTTCCGCAGCTTTCGCTTCGCTCTCTCTGGCGGCTTCCGCGGCTTTCGCTTCGCTCTCCCTGGCGGCTTCCGCGGCTTTCGCCCCGCTCTCTCTGACAGGTACCCAAGCTCTTACCTTCGGCTCCCGATCTCCTGTCCGGACTTCCGATTTCCGCTCCCTGGCCCCTGTCCCGGCCTCCGGCTCTCGGTCCCGGTGAAATGCCCCGGTTCCCGGAGTCACCACAGCTTCTGCCGTTTCAGCTTCCAGCTCTGTGTCCCCTCCATCCGGCTCCTCTTCGTCTTCCAGCTCCGCCCACTGATAGGCTTTCAGCTTTGTCAAAAAATCCGCCTCTCTCTCCGCCGGGCTCTCAGACCGGGGAATCGGGGCGGGAGCCAGGTCCCGGGACCGGAGGTCCGTCCGCTCCTGTTTCCCAGGCACCTCTTTTATCTCGTCTTTCCCCATATCAATCTCCTCTAATATCTTTGCTCTCAGCCCCCTCAGGATCAGTTTTAAAAATAAATAATTTGCTCAGAATGTAATTCAGCACCAGGGACACTGCCGACACCATTAATTTCCCAAAAAACTCATTCCAGTGGAGCATGCCCACCATGACGATCATCCCCGCCATGGTAAACACTCCTGTAGCTGCCCGGCATGCCACAAAGGATACAAACTCTTTCCAGACATATCCCAGGCTTATATCAAAGCTGCGGAATACAAAAAATTTGTTGGTGACAAAGGCAAACAATACCGCGGCTGCCCAGCTTAAGGCCGTTGACACCCGATAATCTGCCCCCAGATTCCACAGTATGGTATAAGAAACCCAGTCCACCGCCGTGGTCAGGACACCGAAAATAATATAAGTAACGCTCTCCGCGTTGCACAGCTTTCCCAGCATGGTATAGATGGTCTTTTTACTCATGAGCCGGCTCCTGGACTGGCATATCCTGCATGTCTTTCAGCAGTTTATCCGCACTGACCAGCTTCACACACAGGGCAAACAGTTCCATGGCAACGCGCAGGTCAGAAAGGGGCGGGTAGGATGGCGCGATGCGGATATTGCTGTCATGGGGATCCTTTCCATATGGATAGGTGGCTCCCGCCTTTGTCATGATCAGCCCTGCTTTCTTGCATTTGGCCACGATCTTCTTAGCGCATCCGTCAAGGGAATCAAATGCCATAAAATATCCTCCCTTGGGGGTGGTCCATGTGCCTATGCCAAGCCCGTCCAGCTCCTTTGACAGGATTTCGTTGACCGCCTCGAACTTGGGCCTCATAATATCCGCGTGGAGACGCATGTGCTCCACCATGCCGTGGATGCCTCCGAAAAAGCGCACATGGCGCAGCTGGTTCACCTTGTCATGGCCAATGGTCTGAATCCTCAGCTGTCCGGTAATGTCCACCAGGTTGTTCTGGGAAGCCGCGATGGCCGCGATACCGGAACCCGGAAAACTGATCTTTGAGGTGGAGGCAAACTTGTAGGCAAGATCCGGGTTGCCCGCCCGTTTGCATTCTGCCAGGATCTCGATCAGATGATCCTGCTCGTGGTCATATAAATGGTGGATGGTGTAGGCGTTATCCCAGTAGATCCTGAAATCCCTGGCCGCGGGCTTCAGCCTCGCGAAACGGCGTACAATGTCGTCGGAGTAGGAGATTCCCTGGGGGTTGGAATACTTTGGCACACACCAGATCCCCTTGATGGCTTCGTCGGAGGCCACCAGCTCCTCCACTATATTCATGTCCGGCCCTTTCTCCGTCATGGGCACACTGATCATCTCAATGCCAAAATACTCGGTAATGGCAAAATGTCGGTCATATCCCGGCACGGGACAGAGGAATTTCACCTTGTCCAGCTTGCACCAGGGAGTGCTTCCCATGACTCCGTGGGTCATGGACCGGGAAATGGTATCATACATAACATTTAAACTGGAGTTTCCATATATAATAATCTGATCCGGATGGACTTCCATCATGTCAGCCAAAAGCTCCTTGGCTTCGCTGATTCCATCCAGGACACCGTAATTGCGGCAGTCGGTTCCATCGTCACAGGTTAAATCATCGTCACTGCTGAGGACATCCATCATCCCCATAGACAGATCCAGCTGATCCACACTGGGCTTTCCTCTGGACATATCCAGCTTTAAATCCCTGCCCTGAAACGCTCTGTAGCTCGCGGACAACTCTTTTCTCAAAGCCTGCAGTTCTTCTCTCGTCATCTCCGCATATGGTTTCATAAACTTACCTCCTTTTGTCCTCATTATACTGATGTCGCGCTGACCAGTTAAATTTACCCCATCCTGTCTATTTCGTCAAGCATTCTTTTACAATCCTGTTCACCAGCCCCGGGTCCGCCTTGCCCTTCATGGCCCTCATGGTCTGGCCCACCAGATACCCCATGGCTTTCTCCTTGCCGTTTTTATAGTCCTCCACAGACTGGGGATTGGCGGCAATAATCTCTTCAATGGTCTTTTGGAGAGCCTCCTGGTCATTTACCATCTTAAGGCCATTTTCCTCCACATATTTCTCCGGATCCACGTCCTCCTTAAAAATCCGCTCAAACACGGTCTTGGCCACGGTCCGGTTGATGGCTCCCCCTGCCACAAGGCCAATGAGCTTTGCCAGATTCTCCGGGCTGAAGCAAAGGTCCTCCGGGGTCTGCTCATGCTCTTTCAGGAGCCGCATGGTCTCCACCATAAGCCAGTTGGATACCTCCTTGGGCTTTCCGCACAGCCCGGTGGTTTTCTCAAAAAGCTCTGCCATGTGGACAGTGGAGGTGAGGATTCTGGCATCATACTCTGGTATCTGGAACTCTTCCTGGTACCGGGCCATCTTTTCCGGCTGCATCTCCGGCTGACGGCTTCTGATCTCCTGGATCCACTGATCACTTATGACCACCGGTACAAGATCCGGGTCCGGAAAATACCGGTAATCCTGGGCATCCTCCTTGGACCGCATGGCATAGGAGCTCTCCTTGTTGTCATCCCACCGCCTGGTTTCCTGGATCACCTTTTTCCCTTCCTCCAAAAGCTCAATCTGCCTCTTTCTCTCCCCCTCAATGGCCCTGGCGATGGCCTTAAAGGAGTTTAAATTTTTCATCTCCGTCCTGGTACCCAATTGGGAAGTCCCCGCCTCGCGAACAGACAGGTTCACGTCCGCTCTCATGGACCCCTCCTGGAGCTTGCAGTCAGAGGCTCCCAGATACTGGATCATAAGGCGGAGTTTTTCCAGGTAAGCTATGACTTCGTCCGCATTTCTCATATCCGGCTCTGACACGATCTCTATAAGGGGAACGCCGCTTCGGTTGTAGTCCACCAGGGAGCAGTCCTCCCACTCGTCATGGACCAATTTTCCCGCGTCCTCCTCCATGTGGATCTCGTGGATTCCGATTTTTTTCTTTCCCGCCGCTGTGTCAATCTCCACCCAGCCGTCATGGCAGATGGGCAGATACAGCTGGGAGATCTGATAATTCTGAGGGTTATCGGGATAAAAATAGTTCTTCCGGTCAAATTTGCAGTACTGGTTTATCTGACAGTTGGCAGCCAGCCCCACCGCCAGGGCGTATTCCACCACCTGCCTGTTTAACACCGGAAGAGACCCGGGCATGCCTGTACACACAGGGCAGGTGTGGGTGTTTGGCGCTCCTCCGAATTCCGTGGAACAGCCGCAGAAAATCTTGGTCTTTGTGGCCAGTTCCACATGTACCTCCAGTCCGATGACGGTCTCGTATTGTCTGCTCATCTATATCCCCTCCCTGTCTGTCTGTTCAAATGTATACGCGGCCCGAATGATCTTCTTCTCCTGAAAACAGTCCCCCATAAGCTGAAGGCCGATGGGAAGCCCGCCGGAATCCGTTCCGCAGGGCACGGTCATGGCCGGGATCCCCGCCAGGTTCACGGACACCGTATAGATGTCTCCTAAATACATTTTCAGCGGGTCCTTCAGAGACTCGCCCAGTTTTGGCGCGGTGGTTGGGGCCGCCGGCCCCAGGATCACGTCATAATCCCGGAAGGCCTTGTCAAACGCCTGTTTGATCAGGGCCTTTGTCCGCAGCGCTTTCAAATAATAAGCGTCATAGTAGCCGGAGCTTAAGACAAAGGACCCCAGCATGATCCGACGCTTCACTTCCGGCCCGAAGCCCTCTGACCGGCTCTTTTTGTACATCTGGTGAAGCCCCTCGTACTCCTTGGCCCGGAGCCCGTATTTGACTCCGTCGAACCTGGACAGATTGGAGCTGGCCTCAGCGGAGGCGATGACATAGTAGGCGGGGATGGCGTATTCCACCAGGCTCAAGTCAAACTCCTCCACAACCGCTCCCCTGTCTTTCAGGACACCGGCTGCCCGCATCACCCCTTCCCTCACCTCATGGTCCAGCCCCTCTCCCAGATAATCTCTTGGGATTCCGATCTTCATCCCCTTTACATCGTCCACCAGGGCGCTGGTAAAATCCAGATCCTTTCTGGGAATGGATGTGCTGTCCTTCTTATCATAGGAAGCAATGGCCTCTAAGACCGCGGCGCAGTCAGACACATTTTTCGCCACAGGCCCTACCTGGTCTAAGGAGGAGCCGTAGGCGATGAGCCCATACCTGGACACGGTTCCATAGGTGGGCTTGATCCCTGTCACGCCGCAGAAGGCGCTGGGCTGGCGGATGGAGCCTCCTGTGTCCGACCCCAGGGCATAGAAACATTCCCCTGCCGCCACCGCGGCGCAGGAGCCGCCTGAGGACCCTCCCGGCACATGGTCCGTGTTCCGGGGATTTCTGGTGACCCCGAAGGCAGAGGTCTCGGTGGTGCTTCCCATGGCAAACTCGTCCATGTTGGTCTTTCCCAGAACCACCGCCCCGGCTTTCTCCAGATTTAAAACCGCCTCTGCTGTGTAGGTTGGCGCGAAATTGTACAAAATATTGGAACCGCAGGTGGTCCGCAGGCCTTTGGTACACAGATTGTCCTTGATGGCCACAGGCACTCCCGCCAGAGGACTTACCAGTGTTCTGTCCTGGATCCTGGCCTGGACCTGGGCGGCCCTTTTTAAAGCCCCTTCCTCATCCACGGTCACATACGCGTGGATGGCAGGCTCCTGTGTCCTGATCCGCTCCAGAACCGCCTGGGTGGCTTCCGGAACCGTTATATCTCCTGATCTTATCTTTCTGCCCAGCTCTAAGGCAGTCATTTTCAATATGCTCATGAGGCTGCTCCTTTCATGGTGCTGTTTCCTGGCTTTCGGTCAGCCGTCCCTTTCCGTCACTTTTTCCGGGCCGGCCAATACCATGGCTGTCTTACTCTACGGTCTTTGGAACCTTGAACGCCCCTTCCTTTTGCTCAGGCGCGTTTTTCAGGATATTATCCCTGTCGTCTCCATTTGTCACCACATCCTCCCGGAACACGTTGTTCATGGAAAATACATGGGACATGGGCTCCACCTGTGTTGTGTCAAGCTGGTTCAGCTTGTCAATGTAATCCAGCATCCGGCTCATATCGTTCTTAGCTGCCTCTTTCTCTTCCCGGGAAAGCTCTAACTTGGCCAGGATTCCTACATAATCAATTGTCTCATCGGTGATGATGTTTGCCATTGTTCGGTGTCCTCCTTCTATAGAATTTGGGATTGTCTGTGCTCTATTTCACGGCCCTATGGTTCCAGTCTGTTTACGTCCCTCGGGAACAGGCTGGTCTCCCGCACGTTCTGCTCATCTAAAAGCCTCATGGTCAGACGCTCCAGGCCGATTCCCAGGCCGCCGTGGGGAGGCATGCCGTACTTGAAAATCATCAGGTAGGAGCCAATGTCCTCTGGGTCCATGCGGCGTTTCTCCATCTTGGCCAGGATTTCCCGGTAATCGTGGATCCTCTGTCCGCCTGTGGTCACCTCCAGACCCTTGAACAGCAGGTCAAAGCTTAAGGTAAATTTGGAATCCTCCGGATCATCCATGGCGTAAAACGGACGTTTTTTTGACGGATAGTGGGTGACAAAGACAAAATCGCTGTCATATTCCTCCTTAAAATACCTGCCGATAAGCAGCTCCTCCTCTGGCTCCAGATCGTAGGGATTTTTAATCTTCCTGCTGTACTTCTCAGACACCAGCTCTTTAGCCCTGTCAAAGCGGACCGACGGAATCCGGCTCACGTCAGGAAGAGCCACCTCCAGCATATCCAGCTCCTTTTTGTATTCCCTCCTCAACAGCTCCATGGTATACCGCAAAAATCCTGTCTCCATGGCCATGACGTCCTGAAAGCCGTCGATGTATCCCATCTCAAAGTCCAGGCCAATGTACTCGTTTAAATGCCTGGTGGTGTTGTGTTTCTCCGCCCGGAACACGGGGGCCACCTCAAACACCCTGTCGTAGACTCCCACCATGGTCTGCTTGTAAAACTGAGGACTCTGGCCCAGTTCCGCCTTTTTGTTAAAATAGTCCAGCCGGAACACATTGGATCCCCCCTCAGCCCCCCTGGCTACGATCTTGGGTGTGTGGATCTCCGTAAATCCCTGGCTGTGGAGGAAATCCCGAAATCCCCTGACGATTCCCTCCTGAATCTTAAACTTGGCCCGCTCCCGCACATTTCTCAGGGAAATGGGCCGGACCGCCAGCCTGGCCTCCAGGGAGGTGTGAAGCTTATACTTGCTGACAGCCATGGGAAGAACCTGGTCCGGTTCTGACAGCACCTTCACCGTCTTAAGCCGTATCTCAAATCCATTGGGAGCCCTCTCCTCCGAGACCACAACTCCTGTTATCTCTACAGCCGACTCCTCCTTCAGCTCCCGCAAGTCAAACTCCGTCTTTCCCTCTTCCCAGACACACTGCGCCAGCCCTTGGGCCTTTCTTAAGATCACAAAGGCTACCTCACCCATATCCCGGATGTTGTGGATAGCTCCTCTGACCTTCACCTCTTTTCCCTCATAATCTCCAGCCAAAATCTCCTGGATCTCTACGGTTTCCTTCGGTTTTACTCCTGTCAAAAATTCCATAGCGTCTCCTTTCCTGAATCCGGTGTTCCGGACCCCCAAGCCGCCGTAAGGTCCCATGGTTTCCGAAACACACAAAAATGGTTTTGACTCCGAAGGAATTCCATGGAACGAAAAAAGTCCCGCCTCCGGAGTACTGTTACATACTCCGGGACGGGACATCACACTCTGCTAAAAACTGCCGAGCAGTGTTTTATGCAGCTGATCATGCTCCGCGGTACCACCCGCATTGAGAATCGGTTTCCGCAAAAAACCAACTCTCCACTCTTGACATCTAACGGTGTCATCCGGGTATCCCTACTGCCGCCGCCTGACAAATCCGGGCTTTGTGAATAACCACAGCCCCGACAGTCTCCCATGGGGTTCAGAATACCGGCTCCGGAGTGTTCCCTTATTGCCTGGTCCAACATGACAGCGCTCTCAGTCGGTGACGCCGTCTTCCTGTCGAAGTCCCTGGGGCAAGAGTCTCCTTCTCAGCCTTTTGGTGCTTTGCCGCACTAAATTGGTATTATATTAGCACAAGAGTCTTTTCATTGCAATATCTATTTTTCACAAAAGATTCTCCGAATCCTCCCAAGCACACCATCCCATTGCTCCCCGGAAAGCTCCTCTGGCTTTTCCATCCCAAGCACTGCCTGGTAATCAATCCCCCAGTTTCCCATCTTGGCCGCCTTAAAAGCCGCTGTCTCCAAGGTCTCCTTTGTCTCTGATGTCTGGGAAATAATACCATCGTCCTCTGAAAACCCATGATCATGGTCCATGAGAGGATACAGCTTTCCCAATTTACCTGTCCGGTTATCCATGAAAAAGCCAAAATTCGCCCCATGTCTGTCCTCATTTCCCAAAATGTAATCCGCGATCAGCATGGAATAATAGCCGCGGGGATCTTGTTCCTTCACAAAGGCATACTCATCCATATCGTGATAAGCACAATACATCTGAAAATCCTCCCAGGGCACAAGGGCTTTCTGCTCAGAGCTGATTATTCTGCATTTCACTACCTTCTCGCCGGCATTTCTTATGCTGTCGATTCTCTTTTGATCCGCGACGCGGGCCAGCCTCTCCTCCGCCACCTCCTCATAGCCTACATGCAAAATCCCCAAAGCGTCCAGAATCCTGCTGGCTGCCAGCTCCTTCTTTCCTACTTTGTAAAGGTACAGACCCCCCTGCTCCCGAATCCACGCCTTGGCCGCCAGCCCCTGGACTGTCAGCTCCGGTGTATGGATCCTGGTCTCAACAGGTTCCCGAACCTTATCCTTAAAATATCCCGGGACTCCCATAAGGGCTGTGGCGGAGACCGTTTTCTCCAGCTTGTTCCTGAATAAGCTCACATCCTTCCACCGTACCCGATCTCCCTCCTCCTTCAGCCAATAACAGTCTGTAAGAGATGTAAAATGGAACAATCTGGCCACAAGATATGGGTTACTCTGGCTGATTCCAAAGCCAGCCAGAAGCTTTTTAGCGTTTGTCCTCCCCACACTCATGGCCCTGTTTTCCGTCCAGCCATGCATGACATCGTCAAACCCCACGCCCTCGTACCGGAGGGAAACCGGAAGACGGTCATAATCCAGAATCCGGCAGCGGTAATTACAGATTTCCAGTACCGGATTATCTTTCAGACAAATATAAGTCTTTTCCAAAGGACACCTCCATGTCATTTTTCGCGCTTTAACTTCTTTGTTCCGCCCCCTTGCGCTCTATCCAGAATAACTCTATAATAGAGAGAATAAATTGTATATGAATATAAGGAGGAACCCGTTTCCCATGTCATTGTTTGAATTATTCCTGATCGCTGTCGCCCTCTCCATGGATGCCTTCGCGGTGTCTGTCTGCAAAGGCCTTTCTATGAGGCGCATGAATCTCAGACATGCCCTGATCATCGGCCTGTATTTCGGCGGATTCCAGGCCCTCATGCCTGCTCTGGGCTACGTCCTGGGTGTCCGTTTTCAGGATGCCATCACCGCCTACGACCACTGGATCGCGTTCATCCTTCTTGGCCTCATCGGCGGCAACATGATCAAAGAATCTCTGACCCCTGAGGAAGACTCCTGCGATGCCTCAGTGGCGTTTAAGGACATGGTGATTCTGGCGCTGGCCACCAGCATCGACGCCCTGGCAGTGGGAGTTACCTTCGCCTTCCTCCGGGTGCCGATCCTCCCAGCGGTGTCTTTTATCGGTGTTACCACCTTCCTCCTGTCCATAGCCGGGGTGAAAGTGGGAAATATCTTTGGGGCAAAGTACAAGGCAAAGGCAGAATTTGCCGGCGGAGTGATCCTGATTCTTATGGGGATCAAGATCCTTGTGGAGCATGTGTTTTTTTGAGGTTGCCGGGAAAGATCCTGCCACTTAAAAACACCCGCGGCAATGCCCGGTGTTGTATATACAATTCTAACATGCCAGATAACAAATAGCAAGGCAGGCGGATCTTCCGCCGCCTTGCTTGTTACTGTTCACAGGCACCCTGTTTAATACCAATTGTTCTCCATAACCACATAGGGCCTGGTCTGAGGATTGACCTTCACCGTGATACTGGTAACATAAGCCTCCTTGTAGGAGGAGATCCTCCTCTGCTTCAGTTCTTCCAGAAAATAATCCTTATTCTCCATAAAAATCTCAAATGGATTGCTCTGGTCCCACACTCTCAGCTCCAAATACCCCAGGCAGACCGGCTCCGGCTCACCTGCTTCTTCCTCCCAGTCCTCTTCCCGGGGGGCATCTTCCTCCGGAAGATCCTCTGGTACCGAAAAGCTCATGTCCTCTGGCTCCGTCCCACTCTCTTCTTCCGGCGGCGGCAGTTCTGCCTCACAGGGTTCAAAGTACAGTTCCGGAACAGCTCTCTTTTCATTGTAAGTGATCTCATAACGAACTGTGCCCACAGGCACAGACTCATCTGTCTCAAGCTTTGTGTTGGACCGTCTTAAAAAATAGTTGGTCACCAGAACCAATATCCTTCCATCCTGGGGAAAATCATAGTCCAGGTTTTTTGTCACCAGGTATTCCTCTCCCACCAGTCTCTCCCCGCCGTAGGACAAGGTAGCGTACTCCACCATAGCGGTCCCTGTGCCGATGCCTCCCAAAAGGACTCCTCCCAGAAATATCCCTGTCATAACCTTCTGTATCCTACGCATAACTCTGTCCCCTCTCTTCTGATGCTCCCGGATCTTCCCCTGGATTTTCTACCGGCATTTCCCCGGACCAGCCTGTACCGCTGTGTTCCCGGGATGGCTCATGATCTTCCCATCCGGCTCCCTGAACATCTTTTTGTCCGCCTCCGGGTTCCCGCTCCTGGAGTCCTTCCGATCCCGCCTTCGCCTCCTGGTCTTCCCGATCCGGCCGCCAGGGGGCCTGGTCCCCCGGTTTTGCCCTTCGGTCCCCTTCCTGATTCAATTCCCGTTTTTTCTCCGGTCCTCTCCCTGTCTCCTCATGCCGGGGAGCCTTATGCTCCTGTTTTCCTGCCTTTTGTTCCGTCCTATTCTGGCGGCTGTGGCTTCCCTTATTCTTTATGGTACCGTTTTCCTTCCGCCGAAGAAACGTGATTCCCAAAACCGCTGCCGAAAAAGCGCACATCACCAGTCCAAGACACCCCAGGGTCACTCCAATCAGAGGATATCCCTGTATCAGAAGAACCGATAAGACCCCCAGGCCATAAAGGCTGAAAAGCCCAAAACCCGCCACCACCAGGGAGAACAGGAACCAACAGCCATTCCACACCAGCCGCGCTGTCCAGAACACCGCGGATACACACAATCCGCAAATCCTCCAAATCCCTTTTCCCATATCGTTGATAATCCTCTTTCCCTTTCTTTTTATCCTTTGTCTCAGCCCGCTATCTCTAAAATCCCCGCCTGTTTTCCCTCTCCTGTCCGGTCTGACTCCTCTGTTTCTGTCCCTTCTGTTCCTGTCCCCCGGTCCGGCTTCTCCATACTCCCGGCTTCCTGGTCCTGATTCAATGCCGCCCCCTTCCTCTGGTCTGACACCGCCATATCTTCTGTGTTCCACTTCCAAACCAGCACTGCCGTTTTCCGGGATTTCCGCTTCCCGGACCATATCGCCGCTTTTCCCACTGTCAATTCTTGAGCTGACAGCAGACCTTCCCGGGTTTCCAACAGCCGAGCCCGCTCCGCTGCCCCTTTCTTTTGCCGCGGCGGAGACAGCGCCCCTGCCCCCTTTGCTGTTTAAATCACCAGCCCCATATCTCCTCCGCACATCCCCGGCTGTTCCGCTTTCATCAAACTCCCACAGTTCCTTCCTCCGTCTCTCCTCCAAGCCCCTCACAAGCTCCCTACATCTTTTCCAGGCCCACGCAAACGGGCGGAAAAACTGGTATACTGTCCATCTCACACAGCTTGCTGTCCGGGTTCCCCCGGTTTTTACCTTCTCCCAGAGCATGGCTCCCCTGGCCTTCCAGCCGGTTGTCTGGCCATCTCCCCATCTCCTTCCGGCCCGCTCCCCTTTGTCAGCGGCGTAATCAGCCCGCACATGGTACGCCTCAAGGATCTCCGCTGTCAGCTCCCCGAAGCTGCCAAAATCCGCAATAGCCTCTGTCTCCGTAAGGCCTTTCTCCACCTTTATATCAATGTGCTGTTCATATTCGCTGATAATATCCCGAAGCTCATCTTCCTGAAGCACGGAAAGGGACTGTTCCAGCGCTGACAAAAATTCTCTTTTATCCATAAATAGCTTCCTCCATAGATCTGATCCTGTTTTTTGAAAATATTCCGGCCCGGATCTCAGCTCCCCCCATCTGGCAGGTTCTGTTTAAGGAACTTCCATACCCGGCCGGACAACTCTGTCCACTCCCGCTCCAACTGATCCCGGTACAGAATCCCCGCCGCTGTCACATGATAGTACTTTCTGGGCGGCCCTTCCGTGGATTCCCGCAGGTATGTCTCAAAGTAGTGTTCATTGGTGAGACGCTTCAGGAGAGGATAAATAGTCCCCTCGTTCACGTCCACCACTTTGGATACCTCCTCAACCAGCTCATATCCGTACATGTCTCTCTGCCGGACCGACTCAAGGACGATCAGCTCCAGGACGCCTTTCTTAAATTGCGCGTTCATACAGGCTCCGGCCTCCTTCTGGATTTTATAATGCTATATTATACCTACTACTTGGCAATGTCAAGTACTAATTTATTAATAATAGCAGTCAGACCATTTCGATTCGTCTGACTGCCGCTAAAGCCTTTGGGCTTTAAACTTTTTGTTCGCGTAACATTATCCCAACTGTAATTCCCCAAGCTTTTTCTGAAATTCCGCCTCTGTCATCTTCTTCCTGGCCGCCGCCTCCGCCGCGGTCAGAACTCCGTCCGCGACCAGTTCCCGCAGGGTTTTAAACTCTCCCCGCTCCAGTCCCTTCTCCATTCCTTTTTCTATTCCATCTTCCATCAGCAGCTGTCCCATCAGTGTCATAAACATCATCTCCTTTATCTCTTTAATCTCCTCCGGGGTCAAAAATTTTGTCATCAGCGCGTACAGTACGGACTGCATGTGGATCAGTTCCCCATTATCTAAGTTGCCCCTCTCCCTCTGGAGAATCTCAAATCCCTTCCGGATCCTCTCCGCTTGGGGCGTCTCCCCTTCCATCAGGGGTGTGAGAAGGAGCTCCAGCAGCTCCCT
>CAJUSJ010000039.1 GCA_910588865.1 uncultured Lachnospiraceae bacterium | reverse complement strand
TGATCATTCAAGTTTCCCATTACCTCTTTATCTTTGGTTCCATTGCAAGGCATAACATCACCATAGGGATCAATAAAGAAAGTATCAAAACTCATATCACATGGCAGCAGCCTCTTCTGACTGTAAATATAGTTGATTAAACCATGATTAAAATAGGCTCTGAACCATTTCTTCGGGCTATTGCTTCTCAGCAGTTCATTAATCAGGTCTTCAAAATTCTTAGCAACCAATGGACGGTTCTGAATGATATTCTTTGCCTCAACAAAATAAAAACTATTATGTAGAGAAGCAGTGGCAAATTCCATCCCCATTTCATCAGAAATTTTGTAGAGCGGTACAAGGTCACTTGCGTTTTTATCCTGAACAGTCATGCCAAAGCCAACATCCTTCATTCCCATCTCGCGTAATTTTTTAAGTGTTTGATATCCTCGCTGGTAACCATTTTCCAGGCCGCGAATCTCATTATTCGTCCTCTCCAGACCTTCAATGGAAATACGGATTCCAACATCCGGAAATTCCCGACACAAATCTATAACACGATCTGTAAAGAAACCGTTTGTAGAAATAACAATTCGGTCACTCTTTTTACGAAGTTCACGTACAATATTCTTTAAATCTAAGCGGATAAACGGCTCGCCGCCCGTAATATTGGTAAAATACATCCTCGGAAGTTTCTTGATTGTCTCGATAGAGATTTCCTCTTCTGGTTTTGACGGGGCCTTATATCTATTGCACATAGAACAGCGAGCATTGCAACGATACGTAACAATTACTGTGCCATTTAGTTTTTTCTTGATATTACTTTTGGAGATCATCTTACTATTTCCTCACCTTATTGAATACTTTCATTAATGCGTCAAAATGCATAGAAGGAGCAAATGTATCTTCCAGCACCCTTCTGCTGTTCATTCCCATGGTTCTTACAGTGTCTTCATTTTCTAAAAGTGTAATTTTTTCTATTAATTCTTTAGAATTGCCAGCTTCAAACAGATAACCATTAAATCCATCAATTACCAGTTCCGGCAAACTCCCAATATCACTTGCGATCACCGGTTTCGAATACTGAAATGACTCCAATGCCGTATTGGGAAGATTATCATACCAAATAGATGGAATCAGCGTAAACCGGGCCTTTTTTATAATCTCTTCCAGCTCCCTTCCTGACTTAAAACCGACGAACTTGATATTTTTAATGTTCTTTTCCCTGACATAATTTTTCAGCCGCACTGCCTCTTCGGTTGAGTCGTCCCCCATGATCTTCACGTAGTGGTCAGGCAATTTTTCGTATGCCTTTACCACAATGCTGACGCCTTTTTCTTCTGTAATTCTCCCAAAATATAATCCATAGTTCCCTGTCTCCGCCCAGGCTGTATCGGTTTTGCTGAATGTGAAAGTCGGTATACAGTTAATCTTCTTTTCATCAAACCCATTGTCCACCAGCTTTTTTCTCAGAAATTCCGACGGCGTGACGAACGCGTCTACCTTCTCATAAATTTTCATCAGCTTATGTATCTTCATAGAAAGAACTCTGACAGATGACGCGAACAGGGAATTTTTTACACAGCGTCTTTTTATACATGTCCCATATCCCTTAGTAAGACATTCTTCGCAGGGTTTCCTGCGGTAAATAAAATCAAATCTGGGGCAGAGTAAAAAATAGTCGGACAGCCGGAGCACAACCGGCACTCCCATCTTCTTGGCACCGCAGATGACGCTTGGGGAAAGCTTGTTTACAAAATGTATGATATAGACCAGATCCGGTCTTTCTTCTCTTATTTCTTTTTTGACCGCCCGTTCCACTTCTGTGGAATATATGCTTCTCTCCAGCATCTGCATAATTACCCTGGGTGTTTTTTTGCATTCTTCAAAGTATGTCGCGTCCCTGCTTCCAATGGGTTCAACAAAGTATTTTGAATATTCTGTTTTCACGTTTTTGTTTGAATGTATGGAAAATGGAACCACTTCATGGCCATTGTCTTCCAGCATTTTTTTGATATTAAACATATATTTTTCCGGGCCGCCAGATATAAAATATCTGTAATTTACCAACAGAATCTTCATAGTCTCACCTCATTTATCGTACCGGCTGAAATGTCACGGCATATAAAACTCTTTGTACCACTCCGCGAATTTTCTAAGCCCCTCTCTCAGACCGGTGGCTGGTTTGAATCCAAAATCTCTCTCAAGAGCGGATGTGTCCGCATAGGTCGCCTCCACATCTCCCGGCTGCATGGGGACAAGCTCTTTGTGGGCCTGGAAATCATAATCCGGAGCCAGCACCCCTGCCCTGATCAGCTCCTCCTGCAGGACCTGGACAAATTCCAGCAGATTTTCCGGCTTACTGTTTCCTATGTTGTAAATCTCATAGGGCGGAACCGGCAGTCCATCCTGCCCCATCTTTTTCTTTGGGGCTTTCCGGATGACCCTTATAAGGCCTTCGACAATATCATCTATATAGGTAAAATCACGCTGGCAGTTCCCGTAGTTAAAAATCTGGATCTTTTCTCCCCGGAGCAGCTTGTCAGTAAATCCAAAGTACGCCATGTCCGGACGGCCCCCGGGACCATAGACCGTAAAAAAACGCAGACCCGTGGAAGGGATATTGTACAGTTTGGAGTAGGCGTGGGCTAACAGTTCATCGCTTTTCTTTGTAGCGGCGTAAAGGGAAACGGGATTGTCCACTTTGTCATCAACCGAATAGGGAACCTTCTTATTGGCACCGTACACACTTGACGAGCTCGCGTATACAAGATGTTCCACTCCCGGCCTTTCACCATCAAAAGAATGCCTGCATGCCTCCAGAATATTGTAAAACCCGATTAAATTGGACTCTATATAAGCATCCGGATTTGTAATGGAGTAACGCACCCCTGCCTGGGCCGCGAGGTTTACCACAACAGCCGGATGGTATGTCTTAAAAACAGACTCAACGCGGGATTGATCCGCGATATTTCCCTTTATAAACAAAAAGGTGGGAAATGGGGACAGGTCCCTTAAGCGGCTCTCTTTTAATCTTACGTCGTAATAGTCATTTAAATTGTCGATTCCGATAATCCGGGTGCCCGGCATGTCCTGACACAGCTTTTTTATTAAATGAGAACCGATGAAGCCTGCCGCGCCTGTAACTAAAATTGTCTTTTCTTTCAAATCTATATTGAAGTTAACCATTTATACTTTTCTCCTGACCTATCTATTCAAGGGTTATATAAGCAGAGCATTTGGGCCGCGGCGTCATCCCAGCTGTATTTCCCGCAAATATAATCCGGTGAGCTGGCCTGCAGCTTTTTGACTGTTTCCGGATTGTCGATTAAATACCCCAGACACTCTTTCAGCGCCTCTTCCGAACCCTTGGAAAAGGTTACCCCGTGTCCGCCAATGACATTTTCGCACTCAGCTATATCACTGACCAGACAACAGTTTCCATAGCTCATTGCCTCCAGCAGACTCAAGGGCATTCCCTCTATATCTGACGGCAGGATGTACAGATACGCGTTGCTGTAGAGTTCTTCCAGCAGCCTTCCCTTCACAAATCCAGTAAATATGATCTTCGGGTCCTTTGACGCGAGTTCTTTCATTTTTTCCAAAAAACCGCCTGATTCAGAAGCGCCTCCCGCGATCATCAGTTTCATCTGTGTATTTAACTTCTGGTATGCTTTGATAAGCAAATCCGCTCTCTTTTCTTCCGTAATTCTGGACAAATACAAAATATAATCCTGGCCGTTTACTCCATACTTTCTTGTTATCAGATCCGGTTCTCTTTTTACGGGCCTGTTTACGCCGTTTGGTATGAGATGCGTTTCTTTGTTGTATGTTTCTCTAAAGTATCTCTGGATTTCAGGACTGAGGACGATCAATTCATCCGCGTACTTCGCGCTCATTTTTTCACCAAATTTTATAAATTTCGCGCCTGGTCCTCCCTGCCACTTGCTTCTCTTCCAGTCGAGCCCGTGATTATGGCATATGATTCTCTTTCCAAACAGCTTGGGAATCCAGCAAAACGCGGACGGCCCCTCCGCGTGTATATGGACGACATCATATTGTCCAACCGCACAGCACAAGGCCGCAAAAAAGGAAGAGCTCACAGCAGCCAGCCCCGCTTTGGGAATTGTTGGGACATATTTCATGTGAACTCCTTCCCATTCTTTTATATTGTCCATATCAAACTCAGCCCCGCTGATGTGGTGCCCCCTTCTGTTATAGACAGTGACATCATGCCCCAGGGCTGCCTGTCTGGAGGCAATTTCGGCAACCACTACTTCTACTCCTCCAGACCGTTCAAATATTTTTCTGTTTCCAAAATGCGCGATCCTTAACTTTTTCGTTTCCTTACTCAACTGCACCTCTCCACCATCATCTCTCTGGCATACCTCTTCATGCCCCTTTTCAGATCCTTAGGCGTAGATTCTTTCTTGATCCCCGCCATTTCCCTGTATTTGTCAAATACCAGGATGACCATTTTCATGGAAAGGGGCTTTCCGATCTTGGAAAGGAACAGCACCTCGCGGTATTCATTTTCCCTCTCAAAGTACTCGTGTTCGCCGATCCATTTCTCCATCTTGTGTCTCAGCTCCCGGGAGAACAGGTACTCAGACCGTTCCCTGCCCCGTTTTCCCCGTATGGTCAGAGTCCCGGACTTCAAGTTATAATCAGGGACCTCTAGTCTCAGCAGCTCACTGATCTCGATTCCGTGGTAGAAGAGCAGTTCCATCATCACACTGTCCCTGAGACAGACCCTTCTCCGAAAGCCGCTGTCCAGATTTTCATATTCCCTGTTCAGGGCCATAAAAAAAGAATCGATCTCGGCTCTGGACAACTGGTTGTCCGCCTTGTTTTCTTCATGAACCAAAGGAGCAGGACAGACGATGGGATGGCTGACCGTCAGCTTCCCCTGGGCCCCCAGGTATTTCAGATAGTAGCTAAAGACCCGATATTTTCTGGTGATTGTGGAATGTTTCAGTTTTCTCTCTTTTGCCAGATATTCCAGATAACTTTCCACAGCCTTTTCATCTATATGTTCTACTCCATGTTTGCTGGTCCACTGGTACAGATGTTCCAGATCCAGGTGATAGGCTTTTGCTGTCCGCCCGTCCAGTCCCCGGCTGGTGACCTGAGCTGTCACAAAGGATTCAATTGATGCCTCTTTCAAGGTTCCCTTCCTCCTCTCTCCGATCATTCGCGGTGCTGTTGTTTTCTGATTTTCACAGCTCCGTTTAAAAAACAACATTTTGTGTTCAAAAACGCCATATTGAAATGATATCATTCATTTCGAATTATGTCAATTCATTCTGTTGTTTTTTAATTTTTTACCATCCACTATCGGTATCATGGAGATTGAAACCAGATCCCAAAGACGGGGCGGGGCCGCGTTTATGGGAAGACAACGAATAAATAGATGAATGGATGTGATTTTATTGAGATTCGGGGATATTTTGCGAGATCTGTTGGAAGAGAGAAATTTGAGCCAGAAACAAATGGCGGAGGATTTGAACATCTCCGCCAGCGCTGTGGGAAATTATGTGCGGAATAACCGGGAGCCGGATTTTGAGACCTTAAAAAAAATCGCCGGATATTTCCAGGTTTCCACGGATTTTCTTTTGGATTACCAGTCCAGGCAGGAATCCGGATATGGAGAGCAAAAAGTTTTGCAGATTTTCCGGGCTCTCCCGGAAGACCAGAAGGAATTGTACATTGAACAGGGGCGGCTGCTGATCCGATGCGGTCAAAAGAAAAAGGAAAGATCATCCCTTTTAAGATCCGATCCTAAGGCAATGTAGAACCGTGTATACAAAAACACCGGACTAAAGTGACCTTCTCTGTCCCCTTTGGTCCGGTGTCCGCGGTTTGGCCTGCGGCCATGGGATTTTTGCTCTCCAGTCCAGTTTATTATATGGTCAGCGGGGCAAGGGCGCGGACCTACCTGAACCGTAACAAGTAATCCAAATGTAAGTGATTTGTAAAAAATTCTTCTATTTCTATTATTTTCCTAATCTGATATACTGGTAATATAGCTTTAGACGGCTTTCGGGCCGCTCAGCATCTACATCATTTTAACCAGGAGGGCTACAAAAATATCATGACAAAATTCATCCCATCCATCCTTGCGTGCCTGTGCGCCGCGGCATTTTTGACAGTGGGCGTTCCCGGAACTGCCCAGGCTTCCTCGAGCCGCCTAGACCCTGTCCGCGTCTGGGGACCCGTAACTAAGACCGAGGCCGGAGGAGAGGACATTAAGCTCCTTTTACTCAACAATCAATCGGGCCTGTCCTTCACCGGGGAGCTGCAGATCACGGTGTCCAATGTCTACACCCGGGTTTTAGATGCCACCACCGGCATGCCTTTTCCATATGAAAATATACGGACAGGGGACACCGCCTATGTGTACATCGGCCCGGCGCTGCCCTCGAGCTTAACCCCCATGGCCAACGCTTCCCTGGTGCTGTGCAACATCCCCGCGGGCTACCGGGTCCCTGAGTACCTGACAGTGGAAAGCCTCTCCTGGAACGCCGCCAAAACCCAAGCTTCCCTCACTGCCACCAACGGCAATGTGTATACCATACCCTCAGACTGCCAGACCATCCCCTACTTAAGCTCCAACATCGTCACCATCGACGACCTGACGCCTGGGGTTTCCTGCCTGCTGTGGTGTGATGAGAACAACCTGTCTTCCAGGATCATCAATTTTTCCAAACCAGGCGTTCCCATCGAACAGCTTCCCATGGACCCTGGCTGGCAGAAGATCAACAACGCCTGGTACTACTATAATTCGGATGGAACCATGGCCCATGGCTGGGTCACGGATCATAACAAACAGTACTACTTTGACTTGAACAGCGGCATTATGCACACCGGCTTTCTCACCTTAGATGGAAATACTTACTATTTTACAGAAGACGGCTCTCTTCTGACCGAGCCCAGGATGTTCACTCCCGACGAGAACGGAGCGCTCCACTGAACCAATCAGCATAGCACATTGTTTTGTGCTCCATGAATCGAGTAGGGGAGGTTTCCCCCTACTCGCTGTGCCGGGGCGGGGCCGCGCGAACGGCCACATTTCCTTTCCGCCCCGTGTACACAGAAAAAGCGCCCCCCACGCAACCGCTGACACACGTAAACTCTGTGTCGCGGATTTCATGAGGGGCGGCTTCAAACCCGGAAAACCCTGGCAGCCACCTCTTCCTGACCTTATGAACCAGGCGGGCGTCGCGGGTCTTAACTCCGCTTTACCGCATCCAATCGGCAATAACGGACACCTCTACATCCTGTGGATAAAGATGCCGCTGCGCAGCTTTGGCTCAAACCAGGTGGACTTGGGAGGCATCAGCATCCCGGCATCGGCCACGGCCAACAGCTCCTGGATGGAGGTGGGATACATGGAAAACGCCACCTTCATGTCCTTGTCCACCCTCCGTTCCAGTTCTTCCAGTCCCCGGATCCCGCCGATAAAATCAATCCGCTTGTCTACTCTGGGATCTCCGATTCCCAGGATCGGGCTTAAGAGATGATCCTGGAGCAGGGACACATCCAGTCCTTTTACCGGATCATGACTTGTGTTCTCTGGCTTGATCTTCAGAAGATACCACTCTCCTCCTATGTACATGCCAAAGCAGCCCTTCTCCTCTGGGGAATAAGGCTCTTTTCCAACCTTTGCCACGTCAAATTTCTCGTGAACCGCTGTGAAGAATTTCTCCATGGACAGGCCGTTAAGATCTTTCACAACCCGGTTGTAGGGCATGATCATCAGCTGATCCTCTGGAAACAGCACAGACAGAAACCAGTTGCAGCCCTCCTCGCCTGTAACCGCCTCTCCCCGGTCTTCCTGGGCCTTCCGGCGTCTTAAGCCCACCTTTACCGCTGACGCTGCCCTGTGGTGGCCGTCCGCTATATAGGTGGCCGGAACCTGGTCAAAGGCCTGGGTAAGGGCCTCCGCTGTCTGGCTGTCCCCTACCCTCCACACTTTATGTCCGATTCCGTCCTCGGACACAAAGTCATAGAGAGGCGCTTCCTCCGTGACCACCCGCTCCACCATCCGGGACAGAGTCTCATTGTTCCGATATGCCAGGAAGATGGGACCTGTATGAGCGCCTGTTACCTCCACATGGCGGATCCGGTCTAACTCTTTGTCCTCCCTGGTATTTTCATGCTTTTTGATAACTCCATTTACATAGTCGTCAACCGAAGAACAGGCCACGATTCCTGTCTGGCTCCGACCGTCCATGGTCAGCTGGTATAAATAATAGCAGGCCCTGTCTTCCGTGACAAATGTCCCGTCTTCGATCCGCTGATCCAACAGTTCCCTGGCCTTCTGGTACACCCTCTCGTCGTAGGTGTCCACCTCATCTCCAAACTGAGTCTCCGCCCGGTCGATATTTAAAAAGGAGAGAGGATTGTCTGCCACCACTTTCCGGGCCTCCTCCCTGTTATACACATCATAAGGCAGGGCTGCCACTTTGGACACCACCTGCTCATTTGGTCTTATACAAAAAAATGGCTTTACAGCCGCCATAATGATCTCCATTCCGCCGTCAATTCAGACAGCATGTATATGTATAATAAAGTATTCCCGCCAAAGGGGAGAGCCTGACGGGGCCAGCCATCACCAACCGGAGGGCTGGTGACGACCCACTCTGTTGCTGTTCACACCATAACGGATCCCCTCCCGCTCTCAGTATCAGGCAGCCCCAGACACCTTTGACAAAACCGTATCACCGGGTAAGGGCTACTTCACCACCCGCACCCTGCACACGCCTTTGATGGCAGCCAGTTTCTCAATGGTAACTTCATCCACCTTGGTCTCCAGGTCCAGAAGAGTGTAGGCATATTTATCCCTGCTCTTGTTGGTCATGTCAGAGATGTTCATCCCGGCAGACGCAAGGATCCCGGTGATCTGTCCGATCATGTTGGGGATATTCTCATGGAACACCGCCACCCTGCTTGCCACACGGCAGACTCCCATGTCGCAGTTCGGGAAATTGACGGAGTTTTTGATGGTGCCGTTCTCCAGATAATCCATGATCTCTTTCACCGCCATTCTGGCACAGTTGTCCTCAGATTCCTCTGTGGAAGCCCCCAGATGAGGGATCGCGATAGCCCCCTTCATATTGACAGACTTGGGATTGGGGAAATCCGTCACATATCTGGCAACCTTGCCGCTCTTTAGAGCCTCCGCCATGGCGTCGTCGTCCACCAGCAGATCTCTGGCGAAATTGAGAACCACAACCCCATCTTTCATCTGGGAAATGGTTTCAGAGTTGATCATCCCTTTTGTGGCATCCAAGAGAGGCACATGGACGCTGATATAATCGCACTCCTCATAGATGGTATCAGCGGAGGTAATATGCTTTACATCCCTGGTCAATCCCCACGCGGCGTTGACAGAAATATAGGGATCATAGCCGTATACTTCCATGCCCAGGGCCGCGGCGGCGTTGGCCACCTCCGCTCCGATGGCTCCCAGGCCGATGACCCCCAGCTTCTTGCCCATGATCTCCTGACCGGCAAAATCCTTTTTACCCTTCTCCACGGTCTTGGCGATATCAGGGTCATCCTTGATCTCCTGGCACCAGTTGATGCCTCCTACCACATCCCTGGAGGCAAGAAACAGGCCTGCCAGCACCAGCTCCTTCACGCCGTTGGCGTTGGCACCTGGAGTGTTGAACACCACAATGCCGTTCTGGGCGCAGCGTTCCAGAGGGATGTTGTTGACTCCCGCTCCTGCCCTGGCGACAGCCAGAAGGCTTTCCGGAAACTGAGTATCATGCATAGAGGCGCTGCGCACCAGCACGCCCTGGGCTTCTTCTATGGAATCTGTCAAAGCGTACTGGTCCGTAAACAGGTCGGTTCCGCATTTGGAAATATTATTGACGCAATGGATTTTTCTCATGCCTTGTGTGCCTCCTCAAACTCTTTCATAAATGTCACCAGCTTCTCCACGCCTTCTATGGGCATGGCATTGTAGATGCTGGCTCTCATGCCGCCTACGCTGCGGTGTCCCTTTAAGTTCACGAACCCTGCCGCTTCCGCCTCTTTTATGAATAGTGCGTCTAAGTCCTTGTCTCCTGTGACAAAGGGAACATTCATGAGGGAGCGGTCTTTCTTCTCCACGGTACCCTTAAACAGGCTGCTGCCATCCAGGAAATCGTAGAGGATCTTTGCCTTCTTCTCATTGTACTCCTTCATGGCCGCCAGGCCGCCTTTTGCCTTCAGCCACTTGAACACCTTGCCGCAAATGTAGATGCCGTATGCCGGAGGAGTGTTGTACAGGGATTTGGCATCCGCGTGGGTCTTGTACTGGCACATGGTGGGGGTTCCCTCAAGAACATCCTCTGTGATCAGGTCCTCCCTGATGATCACGATCACCACACCTGCCGGTCCCACATTTTTCTGGACGCCGCCGTAAAGTACACCGTATTTTGTCACGTCAACCGGCTCAGACAAAAAGCAGGAGGACACGTCCGCCACCAGGGTCTTTCCCTTGGTGTTGGGCAGTTCCTTAAACTTGGTTCCGTAGATGGTATTGTTCTCACAGATATACACATAATCCGCGTCCGCCGCGATGGGCAGATCCGAACAGTCCGGAATATAGCTGAAGGTTTTGTCTTCACTGGAGGCAACGGCATTGGCCTTGCCGTACTTCTGGGCCTCCTTGTAGGCTTTCTTGGCCCACTGGCCTGTGATGATGTAGTCCGCGACACCATTTTTCATAAGGTTCTGAGGGATCATGGAGAACTGGAGATGTGCCCCTCCCTGCAAAAACAGCACCTTGTAATTGTCCGGAATGTTCATCAGCTCCCGAAGGTCCGCCTCCGCCTCCTGGATAATGGTCTCAAATGCTTTGGAACGGTGGGACATCTCCATCACCGACATCCCGGTTCCCTTGTAATCCAGCATCTCTGCCGCCGCTTCTTTCAATACCTCTTCCGGCAGCACTGCCGGTCCTGCCGAGAAATTGTACACTCTGCTCATAGCTCTTTCCCCACTCTCCTCTGAATTTTTCTAATACCCGCGAAACTCTTCTGCTACAGCTTTAGATCTTTATCATCAAACGCGTCGGAAATCGCCGCGCCTGGAGATACCATAGGAAATACCTTGTCGTCGCAGTGGATCTGACAATCAATGACCACCGGGATATCTAAGGACATGGCCTCCTCGATCACTGGCTTTAACTCTTCCTTTTTGGTCACCTTGTAGGCCTTGGCTCCCATGGCCTCTGCCAGCTTCACAAAATCCACATGGTCATTCAATATGGTATGTGAATACCGCTTGCCGTAGAACAGGGTCTGCCACTGACGCACCATGCCCAGAACATGGTTGTTGACCACTACCTGGATCACCGGGATATTGTACCTGGTGGCTGTGGCGATCTCATTCATATTCATGCGGAAACAGCCATCCCCGGCAATGTTGAACACCTTTTTATCTTTTCTGCCCATCTTCGCGCCCAGTGCCGCTCCCAGACCGTAGCCCATGGTGCCTAAGCCGCCGGAGGTGAGAAGGGTGTGAGGGCTCTTGTACTTGTAATACTGGGCCGCCCACATCTGATGCTGTCCCACCTCTGTGACGATAATGGCGTCCCCGCCTGTGGCCTCGTAGATGGCCTCCACCACCGCCGGGCCTGTCAGGACTTCCTTGTTGTAGCTTAAGGGATACATGTCCTTAAGCCTCTCCACATGAGCCACCCACTCATCATGGTTCTGAGGGTCCAGACGGGCGTTCAGCTTTCTCAGTATGATCTTTAAATCCCCGATGACATGGGCATCGGTTCTGATATTTTTGTTGATCTCCGCGGGATCAATGTCCAGCTGGAGGATCCTGGCGTTTTTGGCGAATTTGGCGGTATTGCCGGTTACCCGGTCGCTGAATCTGGCCCCTGCCACGATGAGAAGGTCGCACTCCGTGATCCCGAAATTGGAAGCCTTGGTGCCGTGCATGCCCACCATGCCGGTGTACAGTTCGTTGGTACCGTCAAAGGCTCCTTTTCCCATAAGAGTGTCCCCCACAGGAGCATGGACCTTCTGGGCAAACAGCCTGACCTCGTCAGCGGCATCGGCCAGGTTAGCGCCCCCTCCCACCAGGATAAAGGGCTTTTCAGAGTTTTTGATCATCATCAGGGCAAGCTCTAAGTCTTCCTCCTCAATGGTCTCGGTCTGCCGCTTGACCTCCTCCGGCACCTTGTATTCATAATCATAGGAATTGCTGGTTACATCTTTGGTGATGTCCACAAGAACCGGGCCGGGCCGGCCTGACTTGGCGATGGTAAAGGCCCTGCGCACCACGTCTGCCAGCTTGGTAATATCCTTTACAATAAAGTTGTATTTGGTAATGGGCATGGTCACCCCGGCAATATCGATCTCCTGGAAGCTGTCCCTTCCCAGAAGGCTTACGCCCACATTGCAGGTAATGGCCACCACGGGGATGGAATCCATATAGGCGGTCGCGATCCCTGTTACCAGGTTGGTGGCTCCTGGACCTGACGTGGCCAGGCACACTCCCACCTTCCCTGTGGCTCTGGCATAGCCGTCCGCCGCATGGGCCGCTCCCTGTTCGTGGGAGGTAAGAATATGGGTGATCTCGTCCTGATGCTTGTAGAGAGCATCATAAATATTCAGGATAGAGCCACCCGGATATCCGAACACGGTGTCCACACCCTGCTCCTTCAGGCACTCTACCAGGATCTCTGCTCCTGTTAAAATCTGCATGGGTTCTTTCTCTCCTTACTTCTTCTAGTCTTCCAGGATTGCTCCCTTGTCCGCGCTGGTCACCAGCCTTCTGTAGCGCTTCAGATATCCGGACACCTCTTTTGTCTTTGGAGTCCAGTTTGCCCGGCGTCTGGCCAGCTCTTCGTCTGATACCTTCAAGTTAATGGTGTTGGCGTTGATGTTGATGGAAATGATATCCCCTTCCTCCACAAGCCCGATAGGACCGCCCGCGGCCGCCTCCGGGCTCACATGGCCGATGGAAGCCCCTCTGGAGGCCCCGCTGAACCGACCATCCGTGATCAATGCCACTGACGAGCCCAGACCCATCCCCGCTATGGCGGAGGTAGGGTTGAGCATCTCCCTCATACCGGGACCGCCCTTTGGCCCCTCGTAGCGGATGACGACCACATCACCTGCCGCGATCTTTCCGCCTTTGATGGCCTCAATGGCGTCCTCCTCGCGGTCAAACACCCTGGCGGGACCCTCATGCTCCAGCATCTCGGGAACTACCGCGGAACGCTTCACCACACAGGAGTCAGGGGCTAAGTTGCCTCTGAGCACAGCGATGCCTCCGGTGTGGGAATAGGGGTTCTCCACAGTGCGGATCACTGCCGGGTTTCTGTTGACGCAGCCCTTGATATTTTCCCCCACAGTCTTTCCTGTGACGGTCATGCAGTCCAGATCCAGAAGGCCCAGCTTGGCGATCTCGTTCATCACCGCGTAGATGCCTCCTGCCTCATTCAGATCCTCCATATATGTAGGTCCGGCCGGGGCCAGGTGACATAAGTTGGGGGTTTTGGCGCTGATCTCGTTGGCGATATCCACGTTGATCTCCACACCTGCCTCATGGGCGATTGCCGGCAGGTGGAGCATGCTGTTGGTGCTGCACCCCAGAGCCATGTCCATGGTCAGGGCATTGCGGAAGCTTGCCTCGGTCATAATGTCTCTTGGGCAGATATTTTTCTTTAACATCTCCATGACAGCCATGCCGGCGTGCTTGGCCAGGCTGATCCGCTCAGAGTACACCGCCGGGATGGTTCCGTTTCCTTTAAGGCCCATTCCCAGCACTTCTGTCAGGCAGTTCATGCTGTTGGCGGTGTACATGCCGGAACAGGAGCCGCAGGTGGGACACACCTTGCGCTCAAACTCCCTCACTTCCTCCTCGGTCATGGTGCCCGCGGCATAGGACCCCACTGCCTCAAACATGCTGGATAAGCTTCTCTTCTCACCTTTTACATGGCCTGCCAGCATGGGACCGCCGCTGACAAACACCGTGGGAATATTCAGGCGGGCCGCTGCCATCAAAAGTCCCGGCACGTTCTTGTCACAGTTTGGCACCATAACCAGGGCGTCGAACTGATGGGCAATGGCCATACACTCTGTGGAATCGGCGATCAGATCCCTGGTCACCAGGGAATACTTCATCCCCTCATGTCCCATGGCGATGCCGTCGCACACCGCGATGGCCGGAAACACAATGGGGGTTCCCCCTGCCATAGCCACTCCCTGCTTTACCGCGTCTACAATCTTATCCAGGTTCATATGTCCCGGAACAATCTCATTATAGGAACTGACAATTCCCACAAGGGGCCTTGCCAATTCTTCCTCTGTCAGCCCCAGGGCCCTGTAAAGAGACCGGGCCGGTGCCTGTTGCATTCCTGATTTCGCGTTGTCGCTTCTCATCATGACTCCTCCTCGTATAATATGGTATCCGCCTGCCGCTTCGGGTCACTGCCAGGCCGTTGGAACCCGCCTTGTCTCTCCGGCGCGGCCGCGGTCGCTCTTATTTCACCGCTGCCGCGATCAGATCTCCCATCTGGGCGGTTCCCACCTTGGTACAGCCCTCCTGGTAAATATCCCCGGTTCGGTATCCTCTGGTAAGAACCTCCTGTACCGCCGCCTCTATGGCCCCCGCCTCCTTGTCCAGATCAAAGGAATACCGAAGCATCATGGCCCCGGAGAGAATGGTGGCGATGGGGTTTGCCAGGTTCTTTCCCGCGATATCCGGGGCAGAACCGTGGCTTGGCTCGTAAAGGCCGAATTTTGTCTCATTTAAGCTGGCTGACGACAGCATGCCGATGGACCCGGTGATCATGCTGGCCTCGTCGGACAGAATGTCCCCGAACATGTTCTCTGTCAGGACCACGTCAAACTGTCCCGGATTCATCACCAGCTGCATGGCGCAGTTGTCCACCAGCATATGGCTCAGCTCCACCTCCGGATAATCCTTTGCCACTTCCTCCACCACTTTCCTCCACAGTCGGGAGGAGTCCAGCACATTGGCCTTATCCACACTGATGACTTTCTTTCTCCTCTTCATGGCGATGTCAAAGGCCTTTACGGCAATACGGCGGATCTCCTTCTCATTGTAGGTCAGGGTGTCCACGGCTGTCATGACGCCGTCCACCTCTCTGGTATGGCGCTCCCCGAAGTAAAGGCCTCCGGTCAGCTCCCTCATGATCACCATGTCAAATCCATCTCCGATGATCTCCCTCTTTAATGGGCAGGCATCGGCCAGCTCTTTATACAGATAAGCGGGGCGGATATTGGCGAACAGGCCAAGGCCCTTGCGGATGGCCAGCAGCCCCGCCTCAGGCCTTAGGTTTGGGGCTACATCATACCACCTGGAATTGCCCACATCGCCTCCCACCGCTCCCAGCAGCACGGCGTCGCTTTTTCTGGCTGTCTCCAGAGCCTCCTCTGTCAGAGGTACTCCGTAAGCGTCAATGGAGCAGCCTCCCATAAGGATCTCATTATATTCAAATGTATGGCCGTAGACCTGGCCCACCTTGTCAAGAATCTTACATGCCTCTCTTACAATCTCCGGTCCGATCCCGTCGCCCGGTATGGTAACAATCTTACAGTCCATCCCTAATATTCTCCCCTTTTCCCTTTCTTTCTGCAATTGTTTCTCTTCATCATATATCATTTGGCCGCGGATTTCAAGAATTCCCACTAAATTCTCTTAAACTTATTTGGAATTTTTGGCATAACCTGGAGTTATCTCCTGAAAAATAAGGGGCCAGAGCTTTGCCGGATATTCTCCAACAAAACTCTGGCCTCTGTTACCCCGCCTGCCCAAAAGGGCGCGGCAGCCTCCTTTCCTTCACGGCAAAGCCGCGGAGCGCGGGGGCATGCAGGTTACTGTCTCACACCATTTTCGTCTACCACAAAACCGTCCGGTGTGGTCTCTGCCGCGTACATGGCTCCATAAAGCCTCTGTCCCTCAACAGACTCGGTCTCCTGGCCGGTTACAGGGTCGGTCACCTTCACGGGAACTGGTCTCACAGGATTCAGATAATACCATTTCTCATTGATCATCTGCCAATCTGTGGCCATGGCTCCGCTTGCCTGGGCGTAAAACCAGTTGCCGCCCAGGTAGAACCAGCCGGTATCCATCTTGCCACTGTCCTCGTTTAAGTGGTAGCGGACCTCGGACAGCTCGATCCAGCCTTTTTTCATCGCGCCGCTGTTGCCCAGATAGTACCATGTGCCGGCAGGCGTCTGATACCACAGGGTATTCATGTCGCCGTTTGGATCCAGGTGATACCATTCTCCCTTGACGTAAACCCAGGTGTCCCTGGCGTAAGAGCCGGAGCTGAGCTTAAATTTCCACACGGTTCCGGTCCACTCCCATGTTCCGGCTGTCTCCCGGGCTCCTGTAACAGGCTCCGGATACCCGCCTGACCTGCTTTTGGAGCTGCCGCCGGAACCGCCGCCTCTGCCGGGTCTTCCCACGGAGGGCAGGCCCGAAGGCTTATCTGGGTCGTCAGGATCTGTGGTATCATCCGGGTTGTCCGGGGTTGTGGGATCGTCAGGATCATCCGGGTTATCCGGGGTTGTGGGATCGTCGGGATCCTTCTCTGAGGCCTTCAGGGTACAGGAATTGCCCTGCTGGTCGCCCAGCTCAATGGTCTTTTTCTCCCCATCCCCCGCGACCTCTGCCTCCAGGGCATAGACCTGGATATCCTCTGAGGCCTTGGCGGTGACGGTTCCCAGCTTCTGTGTCTTTCCAGCTTCCAGAAGGGTGATGTCGTTGCCTGCCGCGAACACGGTCAGAACCCCTTCATCCTCATCGTAGACATAATCCTTTACGGTCACCGTATCGTCGCCGCTGATGGAGCTGTCAAAGGTGAATGTCACCTCCTGAATATGATCCGCATCCTGTACTTCCAGCCTGAATCCCAGCTGGAGCGCTGACACGCCGCCTGGTATGTCGTCGCTGTCTGACAGTGTCACGGACACCTGTGCCTGATTGTCTCCTTCTCCCTTCTGCCAGCTGACAAAAGGCGCTGCCGCCCACGCGCACAGACAGGATGTGGTCATGGCTGCCGCTGTCAGGCAGACGGTCAGACCGTATCTGATTGTTCCTCTTCTCATCACTCGCCGCCTCCTGTACCTTTGTTCAGTTTAATAGAGGGAATCGGATCAGGAATCTCCACAAATACAGTGGAGCTTACCAGACGCTCTCCTTCCTGGGTCATGGCGTCATCTACCCGGTAGAGTTCAGCCCTTATCTTTCTGCCTTTCAGCTGAGTCATGTCAAATCCCGGCTTTATGTAGTAAACCCAGATTCCGTCGCTGACCTCTCCCAGCATCCCGTCTTGAGGATCCGGGGCGAATATAACTTCCTCCGCGTTGATGGTGCCTGCCTCGTCTGTGCCTCCCACGATATTGCCCTGGTCGTCCCACAGAAGAACGGTGTTGTAAGCCGGATTTCCTTTGTAGGTGCCTGTAAATACCAGAGAGCCCTGGGGAATGGTGGTCCCGTCTACATAATCCTCACTGAGGATTCCGATAGAGCCTGTGCTTTCCAGAGAAACATTGTCCCCGGTCTCTCCCATAAGGGACAGCTCTGCCACGGTCAGTTCTTTTCCTCCCTGGCCGGGTGCCGTCAGTTTCACATAGGAAGCGTCGTAAGTAAACAGGTTAGTGCCGTCGGTAAAGTGGTACACTGTGGCGCTGCCATCCTGTTTAATGCCGGAGGCATGTGTTTTAACCATGGTCCACTCCTCATTGCCTTCTCCGCCGCTTTCGCTGACATAGATCTCCAGGCCTTCCACCGCTGTTCCGGCATACTTAAGCCCGGTGATGGTTTCCAGCTGATTTAAGTGGATCACAATCTCCGGAACCTGGGTTCCCTCTGTCTTTCCGGTAAAGCTGGTGGACATATCATTGTCACACATCAGCTCCAGTCCCGGCTGATACGGAACCTCCGGATCATTGTCATCCGCATCCTCCAGCTCCCCGTTGGTCATGTTGGTCGTGATCTGCCAGAGGTCTTTGTCCAGGTTTCCGTCGTGAGATACCTTTACTTCCCCAAGCTCCGCCGTCTTTGTAGGATTCAGCCACTGGTCATAGCCTATGACCTCGTAGGTGAAAGCGTGGTTGTTGATGGTTCCTATGACATCGGTAAACTGAGCCTCCCCGCCATTTGCCTGGACATAGCCCACTGGCCTTCTGACAATCTCATCCTTGATTCTCTCATAACGGCGGATCTCATATATCCAGATATCCTGAGAGGAGGACAGGTTTAATGTCACTTCATTGCTTCCTTCTGTATAGTCAATGGTGCCTGTTACTTTCACAGCCTCAGCCAGATTTTGGTCCGCTCCGGCCTCAATCTGCTTTACTCTGGTCTCGTCATTGGCAAACCAGATTCCTCTGGTCTCCTCCTCAAACTGCCCCGCGTAGGCTATGGTTTCCTCGTCAGGCTCCATTCCCCAGTGTTCAAAGAAGCTCAGCAGGTTTTTCTGTGCCGACGCCATTGCCAGGCGCATCAGCTTGTTGTCCGTGTCCGCCCCGTTGAGGCTGAGAGAACCTGGGGCCTCGCTGATCTTTCTGGCGTAAGAGTCCACTCTGGCGAAGAACAGATTGTCAAGCTGCTCCCCGGGGTCATCGTAGATCTTAAAATTGTAGCCCCTATCATAGGCCAGATGGAGCTGCCAGTACATGGCCAGCTGTACAAACACGTTGGAGGCCTTGCCCTTGGTTCCTGATGTTACCTTATCAAATACCTTGTCGTATGTAAAACGGACAGAGGTGTTGGTGTCCCTGGCCTGTGCCAGCAGTGAGAAATAGTTGTTGGTAACCTCTGCCACCGTGTAAGCGCCCTCATTGATCTCATGGCCGATCTCATGGGCAATGCCCCAGCCAAAATACTGTCCGCTTATCCACTTTCCGTTCTCATCTCTCACCACGGGTCTGCCGTTTACCATACCGGACAGGGATGACCACTCGATGCCTATATGTTTGCCTCCGGCGTACATGAAGGCTCCCGCGAACATCCTCTGATAGCGGATGTTGATACGGCTCACCGGAACCCTGTTGTGGGTCTTGTCCCCAGGATTCTCGTTAAGCCCTTTGTGCTGATAGAACAGATACATCATCTCATCCATGGCCTTTAAGGACATAACCAGGTTTTGGGCCTTTTCTTCCTTCGTGCCGTTTCCAATGCCGGCCAGAACTCTTTCCGTGGCCAGAGACAGCATGGTGTACCTTGTGACAATATCTGTGGCCTCATAGACGCAGTTCTGCGGCTGCCACGGGTAATCGGCGTGATTTTCCTGGTGGAGCTGCTGGGCTTTGCCCTGCATGTCCTCCAGAGCGTCAATGTAGTTCATCACCTTTGTCCGGCATGTCTCATCGCTTAGAGGATCATCCATGGTCCTGAGAGACATGTCTGAGAGATCCAGCACAGGAATTCTGGTTCCTCCCACTACCCGAACGCCATACTCCTCCGCTCCCGCGGTTCCTGTATAAGCTATGTAGATCTGGCCGCCCCTCTCTAAATCCATGTTGTCCACAGCCGGGATGGTAATCTCATTGGGACCTGCCTTTAAGTAGCCCACAGACCGGAATACCGCGTTGGAGCTGCCGTGATACTGAGATACCACCACCTGAAGCCTGGTTCCGTCGCCGATCTCGTGTCTGGGTCCTCCCGCGTAGACGGTAATGGTGTCCCCTGCCCTCACAGTGACTCCCAGAGGCTGATAAACATTAAGGCCTCCCCGGAAGGTAATGTGGCTGTCATAGCCTTCTGTATCTTTGTTGTCCACCACCATAATATCCGCGGCGCTGCTCCCCTCTTTCAGGATCTGCTCCGCGTTGGCAAGCTCTGCCTCCAGGATGTCCTTCTTTGGATGATACTCGCCGCTGGCCGGGTCTGTTGTGTTCAGACGTTTTCTCAGATTATCAATATCCCCCTGGGTCACATCCTCTCTCAGGCTTACGTGATAAGTGTCCGTGTACAGGCCCATGATATCATCTTCCAGGGGATCATAATAGTAGAATTTATATTCCGCAACGCTGATCCGGCGCTGGTTGAAGGTTCTCATGGCAAGCTGCACCCGCTTCGCGGTAAATGGCTCCACCGCCTGTACCATATAGTAGGTCTTGTCATTGCTGGTCTTCTTGTACAGCCTTGTGGCGACGGACTTTTTGTTGTTCGCGGCATCCCAGTAGTCGATTCTCACGGATGTCAGGTCGAATTTCTGCTCCTCATCGGGGATCAGGGCCACGGTATCCATCTCATACTCCTGGTCAAGGGTCACAATGGGGGCCTTGTTTTCTCCCGGATAGGCATTTCCCGCATCCCAGTCAAGGCGTACCCAGCTGGTGGTGTAATCACCGTCCACCACATCAAACTCATGCTCATCGGTTCCCCCATAGAGTACGGATTCTATGTGGGCGGTGTGGGTTTGTGCCTGGGGCGTGTTGATCAGCTTGTAATTCGGTGTCTCAGGCGGATTCAGGGACACGGTTTTTCCTTTGTAGTGGATGGACCCGGGTCCTTCTCCAAGAGGATTGGAACCTGTAAGATAGATCTCATACTCGGTCTCATCTTCCAGTTCCCGAAGATCATACCGGTTCTCCTCAATACCTGGCACTGACTGGAAGGTCCCTTCCGTATCTGCCGCTTTCCGGTAGTACAGGGTGTAAGTGTCTGTATCTTTCATATCCTTCCACTGGATAGCCAGCCTTCTGTAACCGCCTGTAATAGCGACATTCTCAGGTGCCGGGGGAAGGCTCACGGCTCTGGGGTGAGCGGTGGTAAAGCTTGAGGGGCTTCTCCATGTGCCGTTGACAGAGCGCACCTCCACCTTGTACTCCTTGCCGTTGATCAGATCATCCCCTGCCAGGCTGCTGACCATGATGGTAGCCGCTTCGACAGGATAGGTCTGGCTGTTCTCCTCGTCGCTGACAGTTACCTCATATCCTGTGACATTGGCCTGTTTCTTCCATGTCATCACAAATGAGGCATCCCCGTCTTCCACTTTCAGGCGGTCTGGTCCTGCCATCATGGGCTCTGGTATCCGGTTCTCCATGTCGTTCAAAAACTCTACCCTGGATATCTCCACCAGGCTTTTTGACTCCAGAGTTTTGCTGACACTGATGGTGACCTTCTTTACCGCCACCTGACCGCCTAAGTCAATCTCAATGGGAACGCCCTGGCGCATGTCGTCGTCAACGGTCTCTTCCTCCTCTGACACCACATTGGCCGCCGCCATGGCCATGGCCTTTTTCAGGCTTCTCTGTTTGTTGACCTGCCCGTCCACAACCTGGAATTCATGGAGTTTTCCGTTTTCATCCTCCACCTGAACCACCGCGTCCCGGATACTGCCTCCGGAACCCATAACCGGTTCGATAACGAATCCCCGCATCTGTTTCGGCGCGTTAAATTCCGCCTCGATTTTGACAGGATTCTCTCTGGTGATCTCTCCTTCCGCCTCCAGAGCCAGGGACCCTTCGCCTGCCATCATGGCCTCTATGCTGCCCTGTGTTATATCCGCGTTGCTGGCTGAAGCCTTAACCTCCTCAGCCCTCACCAGAACCGCCTTTACAGGCTCTGCCTTTCTCTCCTGGACTCCGGTCTGATAGTACTTTGTAAAATGAGCCACATCCAGAAGGTCCACCTGGCCGTCTCCGTTGAGGTCCGCCCTGTCAAAAAAGGCGTCGTCATGTCTGTCTTCCATGGCAATGATCTTTAAAAGCTCTTCTTTGTCAGCATCGTCGATCTGATCGTCGCCGTTGATATCGCCCATGGAAAGAACACCGATCTTGGCCTTCTCCGTGTCCCCATATCCATGAGATTCCGGAAGATCATTCATCAGTCTGAGGGTTGTCATGTCCCCCTTGATCTTGATTCCCTTCTGCTCATAGGGAACATAGGAATTTCCGTCTGTGCTGGACGGCACCAGCCTTAAGTCATAAGTGCCGTCAGGTATGTCCTTGATCACTGTCTCAACCTGGGAATACCGGCTGTCTTCCATGGCTGGCATCGTAAAGCTGTCAGTGATGGACTCACCGCCCCCTTCCCCGTCTGACGGGTAAAGTTCCACGGTCCACTGGGACTGGGCGGCCTGGGCTGTACCCTGAACCCTGAGCTTAAGCCACCCGGTACCGCCATCCTCCGAAAGGGTCTGGGCTTTGGCCCCTCCGGACTGTCCGTTGGATACCGAGGCAATGTCCCCGGTATCACCTACCAGGCGGCTGTCTATGGATGCCTTTACAGACAACACAGGGTTCATGCTCTGCAGGGGGTTGCAGACAAACAAGACAGCCGCCATGGCAAACGCTACTCTTCTCTTCACTTACCTTCCTCCTTTCTTGGTATCGGCACGCGACGCCTCGCGTCACCTGCCGCATCGTCGGAAGGCATCCCAAAAACGCTTACGCGTTTGCCTTCCTCCTTATATTTTTACCTTCGTCCAGGCTCCGGAGCGAAATCTCCACCTGGTAAGAATAAATCTGCACAGCTGATCGCACACAATGCCGAACCAGATACCGATCAGCCCCAGACCCGCTGTGTAGCACAGGCCGTAGGAACTGATGGTTCTGACAAAGGTAACGCTGATGGTTGAGGCCACTGTGGTAAAGAACACATCTCCCGCCCCTCTTAAACAGCCCATATAGATAACCTGGGAAATCTGCAGCACCACAATGATCACAATAACCCTCATAATCTCAACGCCCATGGCGATGATATGGGCCTCTTCGAAATACAGACTGTACAGCAATCTGCCTCCCAGCAGATAAAATACGGCAAGAACCATAGAGATGGCTGCCCCCATCTTCTGACAGGTAGCCCCATAGATCTTGGCAAGCTCTGGTTTTTCCTCTCCCAGGCTCCGCCCGATCAGTGCCACCGCCGCCACCTGCATGCCGTCTCCAAAGGAGAACGACAGGCTCATCACATTCATGCCTACCTGGTGGGCCGCGAAGGCATCGGTCCCCAGTTTGGCCGTCATCACCGCCACAGCCATAAACCCGATCCTCAGAAGGATCTGCTCCAGAAATATGTTGGAACCGATCCTGAAAATGCTTTTTAAGCTTGACATCCGAAACCGGATCTTATTAGCCAGCATATAGGGAACGCTGACAAAGCTGTCCTTTGGGATAATAGACGCTATGCTCATGCCGCAGGCTACCACGGTCCCGAAAACCGTTGCCAGCGCGGCACCCAAGATCCCTAATGCCGGAAATCCAAAGTTACCGCCGATCAGAAGGTAATTGCCTATCATATTCAGCACATTGGCAGTGACATTGGTCTTCATGGCGATTCTGGTCCGCCCCGCGCCTCTCTGTGCCGCGTTGATGACCAGGGAGATAATGTTGAACATCATACCGCCCATGATGATCTGAAAATAGATTACCGCTGTCCGGTGCGTATCCTCATTGGAACCGCACAGCCGTATAATGGGGTCGGCAAAAGCCACACACAATATACTGACCACGATCCCCGCCAGGCACACGAACACCATGGCTGCCACCAATGTCTGGTTGGCCCCCTCCCGGTCCTCCTGCCCCTTTCTCCTGGCCACGATGGCCGACACAGCCACATTGGCGGCCACGAACATGGCAAGACCGATGAATTTGGGCTGTGTAGTAAGGCCTACCGCCGCCACCGCGTAAGCCCCGATGGAACTGACCATCAATGAGTCGATCATTCCCGCCAGGGCCACAAAAAAGGATTCCATCACCGCCGGCCATGCCATCTGAAATGTCTCTCTCACGATAGAGCCTGAACTGGCTTCCTCTGCTTTCTCTTCTCTCATATCCCCTTTCCTTTCTTAAAAATATCGTCTCTATGTACACATCTTATGGCTTCACAGCTCTTTTAGTATCTCCCTCAGCCTCATCACGTCTCCGTCTCCAAAACAGTACCCGTCCATCCCGCACTCCCGGGCCGCCTGAATATTGGCAGGCAGATCATCGACAAAAAAGCACTCCTCCGGTTTTAAGCCAAAGCGCCTGAAAAGATGGCCGTACATCTCCTTCTGAGGCTTCACGCACTTTACCTCAGCCGAAAACAGCACCCCGTCAAAAAGGCGGATTCCGGGGATGGTGTCCTGATAACAGTCCAGCATCCGAAGAGACGCGTTGGAACACAGATAAAGCCGGTATCCCTGGTTCTTTAAATCCGTCACCAGCTCCTCCATGCCCGGCACCGGCCACATACAGTATTCATGCCAGTGCTCCAGACAGAGCCTGGCCGCCTCCCTGGCATGACCGTCAGGGAGCCTGGCCGTCATCCTCGCCAGCGCCTCCTCCTGGGAAATCACACCCATATCCAGCATAAGCCACTCCGGCGACACGAACACGGAAGTATTGACCGCCTCCATCTCCTCATGGTCTGCCGCGAATCGTCCGCTGGCCCTCCTTGAGTCATAGTAAACCAGCACATTTCCCATATCAAACACCATATTCCTGATCATGGCTGTCCGCTCCTTTCATTGCCACTCCCCGTATAAAGAGAAAAAAAGCCCTCACCTTACTTCCTAGGGTAAAATGAAGGTCCGCAAGTCTGTCCGCTCCTGGCGGACCAGCCGCTGCCCTCACAGTCTTTTTAACTGTGGGGCGGCCAGTCCAATCGGATTCCATGAAGCTTATTCTGGTTTCTCCACCTGCACGATGGCTGTCTTCTGCATGGGGATCCGGCAGTTCTTGTTGTTGCCGAACTCTACGATAACCGTGTCGTCAGTCATATCAATGACAACCCCGTAAAATCCGCTGGAGGTCAGGATGGTGTCTCCCACGGCAATGCTCTCCATCAGCTCAGCCATCCGTTTCTTCTCCTTGTTCTGAGGGCGGATGGCGATAAAATACATCAGTCCCAGCAAAAACGCGGCATATACCACCCAGAATCCTACTCCGCCCATGGCGCTTGCAGTTAACATAAAATAATCCTCCTTACCCGGCTTCTCACCGCCTCGCGCGTAACATCCGGTTCCAGTTTAATTTTTCTCACCCATCATGCCCTTAAGCTTTTGTTCCTTGTATTGGGCATAGCGGTGTTCCTCGATCGCGTCGCGGATCTCTTCCATCATTGTATTATAAAAGTACAGATTATGCAAGACGCATAATCTCATGCCCAGCATCTCCTTGGCCTTCAGAAGATGGCGGATATAGGCCCTGCTGTAGGAACGGCAGGCCGGACACCCGCACCCTACCTCAATAGGGCGGGGGTCCAGCTCATACTTCTGGTTAAACAGATTCCGTTTACCCTCATTGGTGTACACATGGCCGTGGCGGCCGTTTCTTGACGGGTACACACAGTCAAAGAAATCCACCCCTCTGTCCACGGACTCCAGGATATTGGCCGGAGTGCCCACCCCCATCAGGTAGGTGGGCTTGTCCTCCGGCAGACAAGGCACGGTCTCATCTAAGATCCGATACATCTCCTCATGGCTCTCTCCCACCGCCAGGCCCCCTATGGCATAGCCGTCTAAGTTGAGCCCTGATATCTCCTTAGCGTGGGCAATCCGGATATCCTCAAAGGTTCCGCCCTGGTTGATCCCGAACAGGAGCTGTTCCCGGTTTACGGTATCCGGCAGAGCGTTCAGCCGTTCCATCTCAGCCTTGCATCTCAGAAGCCACCTGGTGGTCCGGTCCACAGAGTTCTGCATATACTCTCTCGTGGCCGGGTGAGGGGGACATTCGTCAAATGCCATGGCAATGGTGGAGCCTAAGTTTGACTGGATCTGTATGCTCTCCTCCGGCCCCATAAAAATCTTTCTTCCGTCAATGTGGGAGTTAAAGTATACTCCCTCCTCCTTGATCTTGCGCATCACCGCCAGGGAAAACACCTGAAATCCCCCGGAATCTGTCAGGATAGGCCGGTCCCAGTTCATAAACTTATGGAGGCCCCCAAACTGTCTGATCAGCTTGTCTCCTGTTCGCACATGGAGGTGATACGTGTTGGACAGCTCCACCTGGGTATTGATAACCCGGAGGTCATCTGTTGACACAGCGCCCTTGATGGCTCCCACTGTACCCACATTCATGAACACCGGTGTCTGGATGACACCGTGGACTGTCTTTACCTGGGCCCTTTTGGCCCGGCCGTCTCTGGCTATGATCTTATATTCCATACGTCTCACTGTTCCGCCTTGGCAGGCTTCTTTCTCATGGTCAGTACATACCACAGGGCTCCGGTAACGCAGATGGAAGAATATCCTCCTATGATGATGCCGGCCATAAGAGGCAGGGCAAACTCCCGAATGGAGGACACTCCCAGGATAAACAGCATAAACACCATGATAAAGGTGGTCAGTGAGGTGTTGATGCTTCTGGTAAAGGTCTCTGTGATACTGCGGTTTACCAGGTCGGCCACGGACTCCTTGTGACTCTTTGTCTGCAGGTTCTCCCTGATACGGTCAAAGATCACGATGGTGGCGTTGATGGAGTATCCCACAATGGTCAGCATACACGCGATAAACGTAGACCCCACAGACCATTTTGCCACCGCGTAGCAGGTGAGCACCACCAGAACATCGTGGAGCAGGGCCAGCACCGCGCTGGCGGCAAATCGGATATCCTTAAACCGGAACCAGATGTAGACCAGCATGCAGATGGTCGAGATAACCACCGCCACCATGGCATCCTGCTTCATCTCCTGGCTGACAGCGCCTGAGATGCTCTCCGCCGTGATCAGTTCCGGATCCACGCCGAACTGATCCACCATGGCCTGGTTCAGCGCTTCCCTCTGGTCCACGGTCAGTGTCTTGGTCTTGATGATCACTTCCGTGGTCCCGGCCACCTTCTGGGTCTGAACCTCCGGGTCCCCTGTAACCTCCTCGATCACCGGAACTACCTTGGCGGAAATGTCCTCTAAGCTCATGTCCTCGTTAAAGGTCACATTGGTGGAAGTGCCGCCTTTAAAATCCATGCCGTAGTTGAGGGCACCCTTTCCCGAAGCGGCTCCCGCTCCCATGACCGCCCAGCCAACCACCACAGCGGCAATGGATACGGCAAAAAACACTTTTCTCTTTCCAAGAAAATCTTTTGGATCCGAAGCTTTCTTAACTCCATAGAATTTCACATCCTGGAATCCCATATTGTACAGGGCGTACAGGCCCGCCTTTGTCATAAACAGAGCGGTGAACATGGAAAGGATGATACCGATCGCCAGGGTGGAGGCAAAGCCCTTCACAGTGCCGGAGCCTCTCCAGAACAGCACCACAGCCGCGATCAAGGTGGTGATATTGCCGTCAACAATGGCGGACAATGCCTTGGAAAATCCGGTTTTGATAGCAGACCGCACGGTCTTGCCCACACCAATCTCTTCCTTGATACGGGTAAAGATAATGACGTTGGCATCCACTGCCATGCCGATGGACAGGATAATACCCGCGATGCCGGGCAGTGTCAATGTAACCTCAAACGCTGACAGAAGGATCAGCTCCAGGCCCACATACAGACACAGGGCAAGCACGGAAGCCACCCCCGGGATCCTGTAGACAAAGACCATGAACAGGGCTACCACCAGAAATCCGATGGCCGCGGCCCTTAAGCTGGTAGCGATGGCTTCCTGTCCCAACTTGGCGCCTACTACGTTGGAACGCAGTTCTTCCAGCTCCAGGGACAGAGAACCGATACGGATAGTGGCAGCCAGGTTCTCCGCCTCCTCGTAGGTGTCTATGCCCTCGATATAGCACTCCCCTCCCGTGATCTCAGAATTAACCCGGGGAGCGGACTTGATCTCGTTGTCATAGATAATATAGATTATCTTTCCTAAATTAGCCTTGGTAGCCTCCGCGAAAAGCTGGGCCCCCTCTGGGGTGAAGGTCAGGTTTACCGTGTTCTCCCGTTTGCCGTTTTGTTCCATAATACCCGGTTTGGCACTTGCCACCTGGTCTCCGGTAAGGATGATATTCCCCTCCTCGTCGATAAAGATCAGGGATCCCGGTTGACCCAGCTCTTTTAAGATGGCGTTGGCGTCGTTTTCACCAGGGATGTCGATGTTGATACGGTTTCCGCCTTCCTGATACACCTCTGCCTCCGTGCTGTAGCCTTCTACTCTCTGCTGCAGCTTGTAGACCGTGTCCGACATCTGCTCCGCCGCGGGATTGCTCTCCAGGGCCTGGTAGGTGATGCTGACACCGCCCGCTAAGTCCAGTCCCAGTTTAATGTCATCCATGGTGTCGTAGCCAAAATACCCAAACAGGGCTACACAGACCAGGAGGGCAAGGAGGCCCAGGAAGCCTTTTCCTTTACTACTTTTCATGATACATAATCTCCTTTGTTTATATTGTGCCAAGTCCGCGGTCCGCGGTTTACTCAGCCAGTGCCGCCTTGATCATGATGGAACATTCGATCCTCTTCTTCTGCATCTCACATCCTATATCATAGGCCTCTGTGATGGAGCCATGGAAATTATAGGAATTCGCCCCGCAGCCGCCGCTGCAGTAGAACCGGGCAAAGCAGTCCCGGCACTTTTCCTTTGCGTAGACATTGCACAGCTTGAACTCATCCTGAACCCTGGTGTTGGTGATCCCCTCATCCACATTGCCGAGGAGAAATCCCTCCTGACCCACAAACTGATGGCAGGGATACAGATCCCCCCAGGGAGTCACTGCCAGGTACTCGGTTCCGGAGCCGCAGCCAGAGAGCCGCTTGGCCACACAGGGCCCCTGATTTAAGTCGATCATAAAGTGGAAGAAATTAAACCCTCTTCCCTCCCTCTGCCGTTTTATATATTCTACCGCCAGCTTGTCGTATTCTTCCAGGATCTGAGGCAGGTCCTCCTCCCGGATGGCATATGGCTCCTTGGGGGAGGCCACCACCGGCTCCATGGACATCTGCTTAAATCCCAGATCCGCGAAATGGAGGACATCCTTTGAGAAATCTAAGTTGTTCCTGGTAAATGTGCCTCTTACATAATAGTTTGTCTGGTTTCTGCTGTCAGCGAATTTTTGGAACTTGGGAACGATCAGGTCATAGCTCCCGTCGCCTTTCCGGAAAGGGCGCATCCGGTCGTTGACTTCCTTCCGCCCGTCCAGGCTCAGAACCACATTGCTCATCTCCTGGTTGCAGAACTCCATAATCTCGTCGTTTAACAAAACGCCATTGGTGGTCAGGGTGAACCGGAATCTTTTGTTATGGCTCTCTTCCTGGGAGCGGCCATACTCCACCAGCTGTTTTACCACCTGCCAGTTCATAAGGGGCTCCCCGCCGAAAAAATCAACCTCCAGGTTCCTCCTGCCGCCGGAGTTGGCCATGAGGAAGTCCAGGGCCTTTTTTCCCACCTCAAAGCTCATAAGAGCCCGCCTTCCGTGGTACTCGCCTTCCTCGGCAAAGCAATAGCGGCAGGCCAGGTTGCAGTCGTGGGCAATGTGAAGACATAAAGCCTTCACCACGGTCTTTCTCTTCTTAAAATCCACCACATAGTCGCGGTACACATCCTTTGTAAACAGCTCTTCCCTGTTGATCAGCTCCTGGATATCCGCCAGGGCCTCCTCTGCCTCCTGAAGTCCATAGGTCTTTCCAAGGTATTCCCTGACCTGTCCGGCCAGCTCCTCCGGGATAGGGCCCGGCTCCTCAAATTCAGGCAGAACCCCGGCTAAATAATCCACTCCGTCGTAAACTACGTCGTCCACGACATGGACGGCTCCGCTGTTGACATCCATTATGATATCATACCCATTATTTTTATACTGATGAATCACGGATTCTTATCTCCTTCTATAAGGCTTGCCAAATCAGGCGGCAACGTTAAATTACCCCTACAATCTGGGAGACCGTAGGGGTATGTGTTACCTGCCTTCTGTAATCTACCGCTTACATGGGATCCAAAGATAATCTCAGGCTCCTCAGCGTCCGCTGTTCTCACAGCTCTGATTTCCTACTGTACAGGAAGTCTTGCACGCGGACTGACAGGAAGTCTGGCACTCCCCGCATCCGCCGTTCTTCATGGTATTCTTCAGTGTGTTATTGCTTAATGTCTTTACTTTCTTCATGTTTTTCCTCCATTATCTTCCAGTCTCGGTTAGTCCTGGTACACTTTCCTGATTATAGCATAAGTCCGACCGTCGCGCAAGAACTTGTTCGCTATCATTCATCATAGAAATGGCAGCCGCATCTGCCGTTCTCCTTCACCTGATACAGCGCCCTGTCCGCCTGTCTGTAGAGCTCCTCCGGAAATCCCTTGTCTGAGAACGCGATTCCGATGCTCAAGGATATAGGCGGAAGCCCGTCGTCCGGCTTCTTCAAAAACTGATTCATGGACTCTACCTTGTTCTGAATTACCGGCTGCAGTTCCCGGGTACTGTTTGTCATAATAACCGCGAACTCATCGCCGCCGATCCTGGCCACATAATCCTGGGCGCGGAAAGTATCTGACAAATGCTTTGCCACCTTCTTAAGGATCTGATCCCCGATCTCGTGTCCATAGCAGTCATTGATCAGCTTGAACTTGTCCACATCAATAATCAGAAACGCCAAGGGGTCCGTGGAAGCCTTCAAAACCTCCCTCATCTGCTCAAAGGCCCCCCGGTTAATGACTCCCGTCAGGGGATCGTGTTCCGCCTTATGGCGCAGCAGAACCTCATTGGCCGCGTTCACCTCATAAATATCATTGTACGTCAGCGCCAGGTACTTAAACTCATAAGCCCCGGTGATCTCCAGTCTTTTTTCCTCCTTGATACAATCTATGTAAACCTGAAGCGGCTTTATGATCAGCATGATGACCAGGATGAAATTGGCGGCATTGAGCACAAACAGGACAACAACGCACTCTCTCTGACGGTTCATAATGTTCTGGAGGACCATGGCGCTCTCCGACTGCTTGTTCCTGGTCCACTTTATAATGCTGTCCAGAAAATAATCCGTGTTGCTCATGATCAGTTCTTTGGCGTTCCGGTAGCCATAGTCAAACACCATGCTCCTGGCCCTGTCCACCATCTCCTGGGAGCTTAAGTTTTTGTCAGCTTCCTGGAGGACAACCCCCTTCATCTCTTCCGGAAGAGAAGCCTCATCATATCCCTGGGCAAGGGTGATCAGCCTCATGGCATAGATCTCCCTCTCCGTCAGTTTGTTGGAATTATCCAGGGCCCTCTGGAGATAGTCGTAGGTCTCCTGGCTGGTCTCATATTCCTCCAGCTCCTCTAAAGCCTGTTCCCTGCGTCTTGTCACATTCTTTTCCGTAAAATAAGCCTCCATATATTCCGGCTCCAGGGTGACTACGTAGAGACGGACCTGCTCCGTAAGATAATCCGACCCCTCTCTCACCAAAGCCGCGTCCTTTTCACAGAGAATATAATCCTCTGTGGCCTCAATCAGCCTTTTATACTTGATGGAAGCCTGGACAGTGGCGTAGACAAGAACCACATACAAAACCGCCGCCGCTATGATCATGGCATAATTTATGGTGCGAATTTTTATTCCTTTAATTTTGCCGCCTTTCTCTTTTTCCATCTCATTCTCCCTAAAATAGTAATCTCTGGGAATCTTGTACATATCCCAGCATTTTTACGAATATATTAAAACCAACAAAACGATCAAGGAGTCTTTATGGGAGCTTCAACTCCAAGAGCGCTGCTCCGCTCTCTGCTTTTTTCCTATCTTCTCTCAGGACTTTTGCTGGCCGCGACCTCCTTTGCGCTGTACAAATTCCGATTGAAAGAAAGCCAGGTAACCATTGCCGTCAACATGGTCTACATACTGTCCTGCGCCCTGGCCGGCTTTGTCATGGGAAAGCGGGTCCAGAGGCAGCGGTTTTTCTGCGGCTTTGCCGCGGGACTGTCCTACTTTTTAGTTCTGTTCGCGGTATCCTTTGTGATCAACCGGGAAATAACCTCCGACACCTCCCGTCTCCTGACCACCCTTGCCTTCTGTGTGGGAAGCGGGATCATCGGCGGAGTCTCCAGTTAAAGGAAGCCAAATCCAACAAGGACAAAAACATGGGTCCAGCCCCCGAACAGAAACAAGTCAGTCCTCTGCCTGGGAGGAGGGATCCGCCGCCTCGTCCCCTCCCTCCTCCTGTCCATCCTCTTCCAGGATCATGCGGATCCTGTCGATCCTGTTCTTATCCACACTCTCCACAATAAAGCGGATCCCGCCGTCGCTGACCTCCTCGCCCTCGTCCGGCAGGTGATCCAAAAGCCCGATCACCAGCCCGCCCACGGAATCGTAATCCTCAGACTCCAGCTCCAGCCCCAGACGGTCGTTGATGTCCGCCAGCTTCATGGCTCCCGCCACCGAGTACTCCCCAGGCCCTTTCTGCTGAACCGTCTTGATCTCGTCCTGATCGTACTCATCCCGGATCTCTCCCACGATCTCCTCCAACATGTCCTCCAAGGTTACCAGCCCCGCGGTAGCCCCGTACTCATCCAGCACAATCACAAGATTGCTGAAAGACTTCTGCATCTCTATCATCAGCTCCGAGTTCTTCTTGTACTCGTAAGTGTACATGGGCTGCCTCAGACAGTCCCGAATATGAAAATTGTCATGATCCTCGATCAGAAGCAAGTCCTTCACATTAACGATCCCGATAACATTGTCCGTGGTCTCCTCATACACCGGGATACGGGTATATTGTTCTTTTCTGAAAATATCAATCAGCTCATCATAAGTCGCGTCTACATTTACAAACACCATGTCGATCCGGGGAACCATGATATCCTTTGCCAGAGAATCCCCAAAATCAAACACATTGTTGATCATCTTCTTCTCTTTTGTCTCTATAACGCCTTCCTCGTGGCTCACCTCCACGATAGTCCGCAGCTCATCCTCTGTGATCATGTCCTGCTTTTTGTTTGGGTCCACCTTCAGGAACAAGAGAACCCCCAAAGACAGCTTATTGACCACCGCGATCACCGGGGTCAGAACATACATCAGCGCGTATATGACCCCTGCGCTCCTCAAAGCCATGGACTCCGCGGATATGGTGGACAAGGTCTTTGGCGTGATCTCGCCGAACACCAGGATCAGCAGAGTCAGCACGCCGGTGGCCACTCCCACCGCCTTGTTTCCAAACAGCTTTATGGTCAATGTTGTCATCAGGGAAGACGCGGACAGGTTGACGATATTATTGCCGATGAGAATCGCGCTGAGCATCTTTCCCTGCTGCTCAATAACCTTTGACAGGGTCACAGCCCTCTCCACACCCGATTCGGCCAATGTCCTGACCCGGATCTTATTTACTGTGGTGAGAGCTGTCTCTGTTGATGAGAAAAAGGCTGACAGCGCCAATAAGACAACTAATGTGAGCAACTGTATGACGTCACTGGAATCCAAAAATTATCACTCCTTGTTTATTATGTATTTTTAGGAGATATTTTACATGATATTGGGGGGTTTGTCAAACTTATTCGCATACATTTCCTATACCGTTGGCTGACGGCTCCCTTTTTGGGCTTCCAGGGCAAGGAAGACCATCGGACCGGAGCGTTAGGCGATGCTTCTGGGTGGTGACTGGTATCCGAAAGCGGAAGAGAACGGTTAAAAAGCGCCCTGTTCTTTTCTTAACGCTTTCACCTCCGTCTATATCCAGAGAACTATTGTATATTACAGAGAAACTCCTTCCTTTTTGCTTATCTTATCATCTAAGCTTCTGCCTATATACATTATCCTTCCTTCAGTAGAATAATTGCCATTATCCCCAATCGGCCTGGCATTATCCAAAACAATAAATGTATCATATATATTAGACAGTTCTTCGGCCTTTACCTCCATACCGATTCTTAAATCTTGAAACTGATATGTTCTATTCATATGAATCCCCCCTTTTTCTCAAATCTTGTTTTCACTCGTATGTTTTTATCTAATTATCCAATGTGTACCGCTACAAAGGAAAACTTAATACTATTCCAAACACAATGATTATTATCAGAATTTATTATTCGTCATACATTATATCTCCGTAAACGTACTCTTTCTCATTATATATTGGGCATATGCTGGCTACCGGTTTAAACAGTTTTTTAGATTCGGAATTCAACTCCGTTCCTACGAAACTCAAAATCCCCTCTGTATCACCATCCGCTGTTTTTTGCGCATCCGTTATAATTATACGTATGTCAAATACATCTTTAAACTGAGACTTTTTGTCCTAGCATACATCTAAGCGCATTGATATTACTCATACTATTTGCTGTCGCTAGTTTTCCATTGTAAAAAACGATTTCTCTCTATGAAGGAAGGGGCACTTCCATGTCCTGTTTGGGGTTGGAAGCAAGCAGTCCAAGGAAGGCAGCCACATGTCTAGGGCTAAGAAGCTTTTCAGGAATCTGAGAATTCCGCTAAGCAACAGTACATATCAATACCGCAGAGGCTGAAAAAGATGACACTATTCCCCTTTATTTTGATCTGTCGAAAAAGTCCTCTCACTAATAATATAGCGTGGCCTTGCTTTTGTCTCTAAATAAATCTTTCCAATATATTCGCCTAAAACTCCCAGACAAACAAGTTGTATTCCTCCAATTAAACAAATTAAGCTAGTCATACTCGCCCACCCACTCACAGTATTTCCAAGCATATGCATTACAACAGACCAAAACACACCTACAAAGCTAAAAAAAGCCACGAATAATCCCATTGCCGTAATCATATGAATTGGCTTCACATCTGATTAAAGAGCACAACAATGCAAACGTTATTGCATTCGGTGCAAGGA